>CAMPIA010000292.1 GCA_946886175.1 uncultured Altererythrobacter sp. | reverse complement strand
CCCCCTGCCCGCCTGGCCCGACTTGCGCCCGCTCCGCGCCGGGGCGGAGCTAGCGCTGGCGCGCCGGATCGACCCGTGGCTCGACACGATCCACCCCTTCGGCGCCGCGCGCGCCGACGAGGAGCTCGGCTGGCTCGCCGCCGCGCTCGACCACTGCGCTTACGAGGTCCAGTGGCGCGTGCCCGGCTTTACCGGCTGGAGCGAGGCGCGCGATCCCGCACCGGTTTATCGCGAGTTTGCGCGCATCATGCGCACCGACGCCGCGCATCGCGGCAATGCGCAGCGGCCGCGGGTGATGAAGACGCCGCAGTTCGCCGAGGATTGCCGCGCGCTGCTGTCGCAGTTCCCCGATGCGCGGGTGGTGGTGGCGCAGCGCTGCGGGGCGGAGACGCTGCGCAGCTCGGTTTCGCTCGTGGCCAACCAGATGGCGATCCAGTCGGACGCGGTCGATCTCGGCGCTATCGAGGCCGAGTGGCGGCGCAAGATCGCCTTGCGCGAGACGCGCGCCGAAGCCGCGCTGGCGGATTTCGCCGGACCAGTGGCGCGGATCGATTTCGCCCGGCTCGATGCGGACTGGCGCGCGGAGATCGCGGCAGTTTACGCCGCGCTCGGGCTGCCGCTGACCGCACCGGCGCTCGCGGCGATGACGCGCGAGATGGCGAGCGCGTCGCCGCACCCGGAACACGCGCACCAGTTGCAAGATTTCGAAGGTCGTGGAGCGCCAGCCGTGGCGCGCGATCAGCGCAGTTCGGTGCCGCGCGCCGCTTCGGGCAGGAGTATCCTGGCGAGCGCGGGCGAATCTTCGCCGTAGCTCTGCCAGTGGGTCAGCTTGTTCTTGCGGGTCCGCGCGCGCCATAGGGTGTCGTGCGTGAGCCGCTCCTCCTGCGCCGAGGCGCGGCCCTTCAGCAGCACCTCGCCATCGTGCATGACGATGGTCATGTCGTGCAGGTTGTAGCTCGGCTCGAGATCGAAGAAGCGCCGGGTCGCGGCCGCCACGTTGTCACGCCCCTGGATCCACTCGCCGCGGCTGTCGACGTAGCGGACATCGTCCGCGAGCAGCGATTCGACCTTGTCGGCGTCACGCGCGTTCATCGCGGCGAGATATCGCCGCACGACCCTGATGGGTTGTGGGGTATTCCAGTCGAACACAAAGGCGCTTTCCGAATCGTCCCAACGCAATCGGATCCAGTCAAAACGAACGGTGGACGACCCGGGCAGGCCTTAGCACGATTATGCGAGTCGAACCTAATCCGCAGATTCTGCCATCATCGCCGCCGCCCGATTCCGGGCACGACCGCGCCGGTGCGCCGGCGATAGAGCGCGTAAGTCTCCCCGAAATGCGCCAGCAGATCGCGCTCCTCGTAGGCGATGCCGACGAAAATGTAGATCGAGAACCCCGTGGCGAGCAGCAGGTGGCCGTAGCTCATCTCGGGCGTCGCCCAGAATGCGAGCAGGAAGCCGCTGTAGATCGGATGCCGCACCCAGCGGTAGAACAGCGGGGTGCGGAACTGCGGCGGCGGCGGCTCGGTGCCGCGATAGTGACGCCATGCCTGCGCCAGGCCGAACAGCTCCCAGTGGCTGATCAGGTGGGTGGCGACGAACAGGATACCCCAGCCGAGGAAGAACAGCACCCAGAGCGCAATCCGCCCCGCGGGGGCCTCGACCGACCACACCTCTCCCGCGATCGGATGCCAGAACGCGAACAGCGCGACGAGGCACAGCGCCGAGGCGAGGCAATAGACCGCGCGTTCGAGCGGCGGCGGCACGATCCGCGTCCACCGCGCCTTGAAGCCCGGCCGTGCCATCACCGAATGCTGCACCCCGAACAGCGCGATCAGCGCGAGGTCGACCAACGCCGCCACTCCGGCCGGAGCCGCAAGCCCCTTGTCGACATGCGTCGGCAGGGGCCCGAAGCCGGCAACGAATCCGATCAGGTAGAGAAACGCCGCGAAGAACGCGAAGTAACAGAGCGCCGCTGCGAACAGGATGCCGATACGCATGGCCCGGGGTCCCACTATGGGGCGACCCGGGCCGGATCATATCATGCCCCGGCTCCGGCGAACAGCGTCCCGGCGCCTGCGGTCGGCCCGCGCGATCAGCCGACGATTTCGTCTTCGTCGAAGAAGAACGCGATCTCGATCTTGGCGTTCTCGTCGCTGTCCGAACCGTGGACCGTGTTGGCCTCGATGCTCTCGGCGAAGGTCTTGCGGATCGTGCCCTCGTCGGCGTCGGCCGGGTTGGTCGCGCCCATCACGTCGCGGTTGCGCTTGACCGCGTCGACGCCCTCGAGCGCCTGAACCACCACCGGGCCGCTCATCATGAACTCGACCAGCTCGCCGAAGAACGGGCGTTCCTTGTGGACGGCGTAGAAGCCCTCGGCCTGCTCGCGGCTCATGCGGATGCGCTTCGAAGCGACGACGCGCAGGCCGGCATCCTCGAGCATCTTGGTGACCGCGCCGGTCAGGTTGCGGCGGGTGGCGTCGGGCTTGATGATCGAAAAGGTGCGGGTGACCGCCATGG
>CAMPIA010000291.1 GCA_946886175.1 uncultured Altererythrobacter sp. | reverse complement strand
GCAAGGCCTCGACCGGCCGCAACCCCCGCACCGGCGAGCCGATGACGATCAAGGCGTCGAACCAGCCCAAGTTCAAGGCCGGCAAGGGCCTCAAGGACAGCGTGAACTGACTCTAGCGCGTCGCCACCGCATATAGTGCGATCGCCGCCGCGTTGGATACGTTCAGGCTCTCCATCCGCGCGCTGATCGGCAGCCGCGCGGTGGCGTCGCAATGCGCCGCGATGTTGTGCCGCATCCCTTCGCCCTCGGCGCCGAGCACGAGAGCGACCGGGCCCACGGGCAGCGCTTCCGCCAGCGTCGCCTCCGCTTCGCCTGCCAGACCGATCCGCCAATACCCGGCCTCCGCCGCGCTCTCGAGCGCACGCGCGAGGTTCACGACGCGGACCCAGGGCACGATCTCGAGCGCGCCCGAAGCGGACTTGGCGACGACGCCCGATTCAGGCGGTGCATGGCGATCCTGCGTGACGATGGCGCAGGCGTCGAACGCCGCGGCCGAACGCAGGATCGCGCCGACGTTGTGCGGATCGGTGAGCTGATCGAGCACGATCAGCGGCCGCGCCGGATCGCCCGACAGTACCTCGTCGAGATGCACGTCTTCCAGCGCGGCGCATTCGAGCACGAGGCCCTGATGCGGCGCGTCGCGCGCGACGAGGCGCCCGAGATCGGCGACGTCGGCGTACTCGACCGGAAAATCGGCCGGCAGTTCGCCATCGAGCGATTCCACGCCCTCGCGCGTCGCCCACAGCTTGCGATGGCTGCGCGCGGGGTTCATCAGCGCGGCCTCGACCGCGTGGCGGCCCCACAGCCGCACCTGTCCGGTGCTGGCACGGCCGCTCCCGCGCCCGCCCTGCATGCGCCCGGCGCGCCCGCGCAACACTCGCTTGCGGTCACTCTTGGCCAATCGAAATTCCTCGCTTTATCGCTCGACCCGCCCATGCCAGCGCCCCCATTGACAGGCAAGCGCCGCTTCGCCAAAGGGGCGCCTCTCGGCAGACGGAGCCTCTTCGAAAGGCGCCATTTCCCGCAAGCCAAGGCGTGTGGACAGGTGGCCGAGTGGTTAAAGGCAGCAGACTGTAAATCTGCCCGCGCAAGCGTACGCTGGTTCGAATCCAGCCCTGTCCACCACCCTTCGCGATCTTGCTCCTGAGGGCGAGCGGCTCTAATCCGCTCCGATGCAACCAACGCACCGCCCCGTCATCTCCGCCACCGGCCTGTTCACGCCCGGGGACAGCATCTCGAACGCGGAGCTGGTCGCCAGCTTCAATGCCTACGTCGCACGTCACAATGCCGAGCACGCCCGCGCCATCGCTGCCGGTGAGGTGACGGCGCTGGAGCCGAGTTCGGTCGAGTTCATCGAGAAGGCGAGCGGGATCAAGGCGCGGCACGTGATGGCGAAGGCCCCGGTGCTCGATCCCGCGATCATGGCGCCGCGGTGGGACGAGCGCGCGAACGACGAGTTGTCGATCCTCGCCGAAATCGGCGTCGCCGCCGCCCGCGACGCACTGGCGCGGGCGGGGCGCGAGGCGAGCGATGTCGATGCGGTGCTGTGCGCCGCCTCGAACATGCAGCGGCCCTATCCGGCGATGGCGATCGAAATCCAGGCTGCGCTGGGGATCGAGGGGTTCGGGTTCGACATGAACGTTGCTTGCTCGTCGGCCACGTTCGGCATCCAGACCGCAGCCGACTATATCCGCGCGGGCAACGCGCGCAGCGTGCTCGTGATCAGCCCCGAGATTACCAGCGGGCACCTCAACTGGCGCGACCGCGACAGCCACTTCATCTTCGGCGACGTCGCGACCGCGGTGCTGGTCGAAGACGCGGCGCTGGCGCCCGCGGCGCACTGGGACATCCTCGGCACGCGGCTGAAGACGGTGTACTCGAACAACATCCGCAACAACTTCGGCTTCCTCAACCGCGCGCATCCCGAGACCGCCGACGGCGCCGACAAGCTGTTCGTCCAGGAAGGGCGCAAGGTGTTCAAGGAAGTCGTGCCGATGGTAGCGCAGATGATCGTCGACGAGGCCGAGCGGCTCGCGATCGACCCGCAGGGCTTGCGGCGGCTGTGGCTGCACCAGGCGAATGCGGGGATGAACCGGCTGATCGCGCAGCGCGTGCTCGGGCACGAGGCGAGCGAGGACGAGAGCCCGACCGTGCTCGACACCTACGGCAACACCTCGAGCGCGGGTTCGATCATCGCCTTCCACCTCCACAGCGAGGATCTGGCCGCGGGCGACGCCGGGCTGATCTGCAGCTTCGGCGCGGGCTATTCGGCGGGAACGGTGTTCGTACGCAAGGCCGGCTGAACGGCCAGCGGCGCGGGGCGGGCCGTGATACGGGCATCCCACCGGTCGAACACCACGCCCGACGCGCGCCAGATCAGCGCCACCAGCGCGACCGACACCAGTCCGTCGACCGCATAGTGATAGGCGAGGTGGACCGAACCGATCCAGATGACGAGGAAGAACGCGAACATCCAGCGCCCCGCGCGCGGCGATACCCGCCGCACCGCGAGCCAGAACAGGAA
>CAMPIA010000290.1 GCA_946886175.1 uncultured Altererythrobacter sp. | reverse complement strand
GCTCAGCGCGTTCAAGGGCGGCGCGCTGGTCGAGCCGCTGACGATGATGTTCAAGGCGCCGTTCGCCGCCAAGACCCTCTCGCTTACGACCGAGATCGACGAGAGCGTCTTCATCGTGTCCGACCGCCCGATGCTGATGCGGGCGCTCGCGAACCTGCTCAGCAACGCCTATCACTACACCGAAGCGGGCGGCGCGCGGATCGTGGTGCGGGCCGAGGGCGGCGCGGCGGTAATCGAGATCGCCGACACCGGTGCGGGCATGTCCGACGAGCTCGTGCGGCAGCTGCGCGACGGCACCACGCTCCGCTCGACCGCGGGCGACGAGCGGCGCGGCTCGGGATCGGGGTTCCGCTCCGCGCGGCGCCTCATCGAAAGCCTGTCGGGCAGGCTCGACATAGTCTCGTCCGGCCCCGCCGGCACGCAATTGCAGGTCACGCTGCCCTGCGCCCACTCCGAAGTGGAGCTGTGCACCGCCGAAGAGCTCGACCAGGCGATGCCGGGCTGGCGCGTGCTCGACTTCGATCGCCGCGAAGCCTTCGAGAGCGCGCTCGCCGAAGCGCGCGCCGCGGGGCTCGTGCCGGCGGCCGCGTCTTACGACGACACCACCGTCACCCGCGGCCGGCTGGCCGAATCGGTCGAGCTGATGCTGGTCAAGCCGCTGTGCCGCGAAATGCGCGCGCACCCGGCGCTCGCGCGGCGGTTAGGGTCTGTACCCTAGAGCAGGTTTAGCTCCTGCGCGCGCTCGACGATCTTGCGGTTGTTCGGCACGTCGAGCTTGCGCCGCAGCTCGGCGATATGGAACGAGACCGTGGGCTGCGCGATCGACAGACGGTAGGAGATTTCCTTGTTGCTCTCCCCCTGCGCCAGGTAGTGCAGGATCGCCATCTGGCGTGACGACAGCGCCACCGGCACTTCGGTCAGCCGGATCATGTTCTCGCGCATCTGGGGCGAAAGATACACCTCGCCCGCCAGTGCCGCCTCGCACGCGGCGATGATCTCGCGCGGCGGATCGGCCTTGCTCACCACCCCGCGCGCGCCGAGCTTGAGCGCGTAGTCGATCTCGCCGAGCTGGCTCTCGCCGGTGAGAATGATGACCGTCATGTCGCGCGATCCGACGATCTCGGCGAGGATGTTCACCCCGCGCACATCGGGCATGTTGAGGTCGAGGATCACGATATCGACCGGTTGCGACTGGACGAATGCGCTGACCGTCGAGGCGTGATCGAGCGCGCCGACGATCTCGAAATCGCCGTGATCGGCGAACAGCATCCGCAGGCCGCCCTGGATAATCGGGTGATCGTCGACGATGAGTATCTTGTGCTTGGCGGTCATCGCGATGTCGCATCCGGCCGATGGCGTAAGCGCTCATTGTGCGCCACTACCGCCAGCCCCGGCAACCCGAATTATGTTGGCCTGGCGTGCGGACTCCGGATTGACTTGCCGCGCCGCATTGCGCAGGTGCCGGGGCAGACGGTGCCGTGCGCGCGAAAGTGCGGGCGGCTAAGAGGGAAGCCGGTGCAATGCCGGCGCTGTGCCCGCAACTGTAGGCGGGGAGTCCCGGGCCACCACGTCACTGGCAGCCGTTCCGAAAGGGGCGGCGCCGGGAAGACGGCCCGAGGCGCCGATCCGCAAGCCAGGAAACCTGCCGTCGCGTCGTTCGTCCGGGGAGCCGGGTCAGCTCCAGCGGACGGGAAACGCGGTTTCCCGCCGAAGCGACAGCCACCGGCCGGCTTGCGGCGTCGCGCCTTCGGGCGCGGCGGGCCACGACTGTCGACGGCGACGCGGGGGTCCCACGCCCTTCCCGCAAAGCCGAGAGGTTCGGGGATTCCCGACGATGCGCGAAGCGGCGTTCTGCGGACTATGGGCGATTCTGCCAGCGCTGTTGCTGGCGGGCTGCGCCGCCGCGCCCTCCCCCTTGCGCCACGAGGGCGAACCGCAGCGCGTGGTCAGCCTCGACTATTGCGCCGACCAGTACGTGCTGCGCTTCGCCCACCGCGAAGCGATCGCCGCGCTCTCACCCGATGCGGGCAAGCGCTTTTCCTACATGCGAGCGGAGGCGCAAGGCCTGCCCACCGTCCGTCCGCGCGCCGCCGATGTGCTGGCGCTCGAGCCCGACCTGGTGGTGCGCTCCTACGGCGGGGACGCGGACGTGGTCGGCTTCCTCGAGGAGCTCGGCGTTCCGGTGGTGCAAATCGGCTTCCCGCAGACGCTCGCCGAAGTGCGCGACGAGGTGGTCCGCGTCGGCGGCGCGCTCGGCGCTCCAGGCGAAGCCGAGCGGGTCGCGGCGGACATGGCGCATCGGCTCGCCGCGCTGCCTCCACCGGCCGAGCCGCGCCGCAGCGCGCTCTACATGACGCCGGGCGGAGTGACTTCGGGCGAAGGCACGCTGGTGCACGACATGCTGACCGCCGCGGGCTACGCCAACTTCCAGCGGCGGCCGGGCTGGAACCCGCTGCCGCTCGAACGGCTCGCCTACGAGGCGCCCGATGTCGTCGCGGCCGCGTTCTACGAGGGGGATGCGGGCGCAACCGACCGCTGGAGCGCCGCCCGCCACCCGATCGCCCG
>CAMPIA010000289.1 GCA_946886175.1 uncultured Altererythrobacter sp. | reverse complement strand
CCGTGAATGGCGGCACCTCCTCCTCGCCCCAGACGGGCGAGCGCACCGCTGCGAGACGCGGCCCGCCGCCCATCGCGGCGCGCACTTGCGCGGGCGTTTCGACCGGCTGCGACTCCTCGGCGGGCGGGGCGGCTTGCTCTTCGGGGGTCATGCAGACGTGGAGATAGGGCATCCAGACGTCGCCGAACTCGGCCTTCTGATACCACACGTCGAGCACGTCGTAGGACGCCCAGCACCCGTCCGGCTCGCGCAGGCGGATGCCTTCGCCGATGCGCGGAACCGAGGCGAAGCGCAGGCGGTCCTGCGTCTGGTGCGTCTCGTTCTGGATCTCGATTTCGATCACGGCTGCGTCCCCGGTTCGGCTTTTGCCGGGAGGCTAATGATCATTCCTTGCCGAAAGGTAACGCTGCGCGGCAGGCCCGGTTTCGCTTGCCGGTTTCGCTTGCCCGGAACGGCCCCGGCGCTACCATGAGCTCAGGACAGGTGGAGAATACGATGGCGATGGGCATTGCGCTGATCATGCTGCTGGTGCTGGCGGTGATGTTCCTGCTGATGGCGGTGCGGGTGGTCAAGCAGGGCTACGTCTACACGATCGAGCGGCTCGGCAAGTACACGCTCGCCGCAGAGCCGGGGCTGCACCTGATCATCCCGTTCATCGATCGCGTCGGCCACAAGATCAACATGATGGAGCAGGTGCTCGACATTCCGGGGCAGGAAATCATCACCAAGGACAACGCCATGGTCGGGGTCGACGCGGTGGTGTTCTTCCAGGTGCTCGATGCGGGCAAGGCGGCCTACGAGGTGTCCGGCCTGTACAATGCGATCATGGCGCTCACCACCACCAACCTGCGCACCGTGATGGGCGCGATGCAGCTCGACGAGACGCTGTCGAAGCGCGACGAGATCAACGCCAGGCTGCTCTCGGTGGTTGACCATGCGACCTCGCCCTGGGGCATCAAGATCACCCGGGTCGAGATCAAGGACATCCGCCCGCCGATCGATATTTCCGAAGCGATGGCCCGCCAGATGAAGGCCGAGCGATTGAAGCGCGCCGAAATCCTCGAGGCCGAGGGCGCGCGCGCCAGCCGCATCCTGCGCGCCGAGGGTGAGAAGCAGAGCGCAATCCTCTCCGCCGAAGGGCAGAAGGAAGCCGCCTTCCGCGACGCCGAGGCGCGCGAGCGCGCGGCCGAGGCCGAGGCGCAGGCGACCCGGATGGTCTCCGACGCGATCGCGCAGAGCGGCAGCGCCGCCATCAACTATTTCATCGCGCAGGAATACACCAAGGCAGTCGGGAAGTTCGCGACCAGCCCCAATGCCAAGACGATCCTGTTCCCGGTCGAGGCGACCCAGTTGATCGGCTCGCTCGGCGGGATCGGCGAGCTGGTGCGCGAAGCGATCGGGCCGTCCGAGGGCAACGTCGGCGCGCGCGCACCCGATGCCGGGACGCCGCTGCCAGCCCGGCCCGAACGGGCGGCGCGGACAGGCGTGCCGCGCAGCGGCGACGGGTAGGTCGATGGACGGCCTCGACACGCCGTGGTTCTGGATCGCGCTCGGCCTCGCGCTTGCCGCGCTCGAACTGCTCGTGCCGGGCGTCTATCTGATCTGGCTCGCGACGGCGGCGCTGATCACCGGGGTTTTGACGTTCGTACTCGACCTCGGGCTCGCGGTGCAGGTGATCAACTTCGTCTTCCTCGCGCTGATCATCGCCTTTTCCGCGCGCCGCTTCCTGCGCGACACGCCGATCATCGGCGCCGACCCGCTGCTCAACAAGCGCGGCGGACGGATGGTGGGGGAGACGGCCATCGTCACCCAGGCGTTCGACGGCGGCATGGGCCGCATCCGTCACGGCGACAGCGAGTGGCTGGCGCGCGGCCCCGATGCGGCGACGGGCGCGCGGGTGCGCATCATCGGCCACGAAGGTTCGGTACTGCTGGTCGAGCCGTTGACCTTGCTCGCCGACGAGGGAACGAGCCCGCCCGTCCGATCCTGAGGGACTAGGCGGCGCCGTGCGTGCGCTGGGAAAACCGGCCGTGCTTGCGATAGCGGGTCATCCAGCGATCGAGGAACAGGCCGAGCGGGCGTGGCTGCACGCCAAGCCTGTCGAGCCCCGGCTGCGCGCCCGAGGCGGTGTTGCCCTGCCGGAGCATCGTCCACTGGTCGGCGTTCATCGGCGTGCCCGGCAGCGCGGCGAACAGCGCCGAGAGCGCATCAGGCATGGCAATGAGATAGCGCTCGCGGCCCTGCGCGGCGGCGATCCGCCGATGCAGCGCCATCATCCCGATCGCTTCGGGCCCGGCGATTTCGTAGATCTTGCCGCCATGCCGCGCCGGATCGGCGAGCGCCGCGGCGACCGCGTCGGCGGCGTCGTCGACGAACAGCGGTTGCAGCTTCGCCTGCGGTGCGAACACCGGCACGATCGGGAAGGTGGCGATCGCCTCGGCCAGCAGGTGCACCAGGCCGCCGTTCTCCGCGAACAGCAGCGAGGGGCGCAGGATCGTCGCCCGGGGGAAGGCGGCGAGCACTTCTTCTTCGGCCTTGGCCTTCGCGTGAGCGTATTCGGCAGGCGAATCGGCCTCGGCGCCGATCGCGCTGATG
>CAMPIA010000288.1 GCA_946886175.1 uncultured Altererythrobacter sp. | reverse complement strand
CCCGTTCGTTCCCTGAATGTCGATCCGATCCATCGGTCCGCTCCACTGGTGTTGCGGGACTGAGGACGGCGAGTGCTGCGGGAAGTTAAGGGCGGGCGCAGAATTTTGCCGCCCCGATTGCGCCTTACGGCAAATCTATGCCGACCCGGCCCGGCTGGATCACCCGTGCGCGGATTGGATCGCGCCTGTCGCCGGTGGGGCGCACGCGAATCCACTCGCCGACCGCGCCTTCCTCGAGCGCCTCGCCCTGGCGCGACACGGTGAAGCCGCTGCCCTGGATGGCGATCGAGACCGACTCGCCGCGGGCGACGACCGGTTCGGCCTTCGCGCCGCCGGGGGCGGCCGCGACAGGGACGAACAGGCGCCAGCCGCCCGCGATGGGGCAGCGTACGAGCACCGTCTGGTTGCTGCTGCCGTACCATTCGAGCGCGAGCGGCATCGGGCAGTGCGAGAGCTTGAGCCGCCGGTCGACCGGCAGACGCGCGCCGCCCTGGTCGCCGGTGGGCGCGCCGGTGAACTGCGCGACCTGGCGGTCGATGGCGGCAGGGTCGTGGAACCCTGCGGCGAGCGCCGGAACGGCGGCGGCGAGCGCGCCGATGGCGAAGGCTGCGTTGATCGTTCGCATGGAAATTACCTCAGGTTGGCTGCGGTCGTTCCCATGCGCCCTGCAATGGGCGTGCCAGACTGCCGCCCGTCGTAGTCGAGCACAGCGATCAGGTCGCCGCTGGGGGCGGGTTCGATCACGATCCGCGCGCTGTGCCCGGCGGCTTCGGCCTCGCGCGCGAGCGCCAGCGCTGCGCGCGTAGCCGTGGCGGTTTCGCCCGCCGTGTGGCGCGCGACGATAGTCAGGTGCTGGCGATCGTCGCGCGGCTGGCTCGCGAGCCAGGCGCCGATCGGCGGCGCGCCGGGCGCGGCGCGGTAGATCGCGAGCGGCTCGCCGCGTGCGGGCACCGGCGCGCCGACTACGGCCGGTGCGGCTTCAGGTTGGGGGAGGTCGGGCTTTTCGGCCATTGCCGCGGCGGTGATCATGAACAGGATCAGCGACAGGTCGGCAAGGGTGGTCTGCCAGCCGATCCGGGTGGCCGCGCCGATCATGCCGCGGCTTTCGTGTCGCCGTCCGCGCCGAGCTGCGGGACCGAGCGTTCGACCGCCGCCGCGAGCCAGTCGAGCATTTCCTGCCGCTCGCGTTCCTCGGCGCGCGCGCGCCGGGTGACCGCGCCGGCGAGCGGCCCGAACACGAAGTTCGCGAGCACGAGCCCGTAGAATGTGGTGATCACTGCGGTGCTGATCGAGCGCGCATAATCGCCGTCGCCGCCGGGCGCGAAGCCGCCGAGCGCGACGAGCGTCCCCGCGAGCCCGAGCACCGGCGCGAGCTCCGCCGCCTCGACCAGCACCCGTGCGGCGGTCTCGGCCGCCGCCTGGCGGCGGCTGCGGTGGCGCGCGTGCTCGTCGTGCAGCGCGGTGATCGAACGGCGGTGGATCAGCGCGTCGCTCAGATCGTCGAACGCGCCGTCGCCGAAGCGGTGCGGCTCGGCGCGCAGGATGCCGTCCTTGCCGATCTCGCGCACTTGCGCGGCGAGCTCGGAGCGCACGCGCACGCTGTCGAACGGCTTGGTGGGCAGTTGCGCCAGCGCGTGCAGCGCCGCGCGCGTGTCGCGCCAGCCGCAGCGCAGCAGCGTCGCGGCGAGCGTGCCGCCGAGCACGATGGCGGCCGCCAGCGGATCGAGCAATTGCATGAAGTCCACGGAAATCTCCTCGAACGGTAAGAACGCCGCCGCGGCCGCGCCATTCAGCCCTCGGCGCACATTTGCCGCTTCCGGCAATCGCTTGCCGCCCGCCGTCTGCGCCACCCCGGCAAAAGCGCCCCCGCCGTGAATTGGCACGCTCTTTGCTGGACAAGGCCCGAACACGCAGGAGACTGTCATGAGCAACGGCCTTTTCGGCATTCACGGTGCGGCGCTGGAGATCCGGGCGCAGCGCATGGGCATGCTCGGATCGAACATCGCCAATGCGGCGACTCCGGGATACAAGGCGCGCGACATCGACTTCGCCGCCGCGCTCGAGGCGCGCATGGGCGGCGCCGACGCCGACGCGGCGATCGGATCGGCCACGCGCTACCGCGTGCCGGTGATGTCGAGCCTCGACGGCAACACGGTCGAGATGGCGACGGAGCAGGCCGAGTTCGCCGAGAACGCGGTCGCCTACACCGCCACGCTCAGCTTTCTGAACGGGCGGGTCGAGAAGCTCACCCGCGCGCTGAAGGGCGAATGACGATGTCGGGCCCGATGACCCTGTTCGATATCGGCCAGCGCGCCATGTCCGCCCAACTGGTGCGGATGAACGCGGCCGCTTCCAACCTCGCCAACGCGGGCAGCGTCGCTGGCAGCGAGGAGGAAGCCTATCGCCCGTTGCGCCCGGTTTTCGCCGAGCAGCTCGACGCCGCGACCGGGATGAGCACGGTGCGTGTCGACAGCGTCCAGCGCGCCGATGTCGCGCCGGTGCGCCGACACGAGCCGGGCCACCCGCTCGCCGACGCCGAAGGATATATCTGGGCCTCGCCGGTCGATGAGAACGCCGAGATGGTCGAGATGCTCGAAGCCTCGCGCCAGTACC
>CAMPIA010000287.1 GCA_946886175.1 uncultured Altererythrobacter sp. | reverse complement strand
CTGCTGCTGCTGGCGGCCGGTGCGATCCTGTGGCGCCGCTTCCGGAGGCGCGCATGAGCTGGCTCCCCGCAATCGCGCTCGCCGGCGCGGTGTTCCTCGCCGCGGCGTTCGCGTTGCGCCTGCCGCGCGCGGGCTGGCCGGCGTTCGGCGCGGCGCTGCTGTTCGGGCTCGCGGGCTATGCCATGCAGGGCCGGCCCGCCATGCCATCCGCGCCCAAGGACGCGGCTCCGCAAGCCAGCCCGGCGGGCTCGGCAATGATCGAGGCGCGGCGCGAACTGTTCGGCGCGGATCGCCCGGCGAGCAACTTCGTCGTCGTCGCCGACGGGTTCGCACGGCGCGGTCAATATGCCGACGCGGCGCAGATCCTCAGCGGCGAAGTGGCCGACAGTCCGGGCAACGCCGAAGCGTGGGTGGCGCTCGGCAACGCCCTGGTAGAGCACGCCGACGGCAATCCGACCCCGGCGGCGATCTACGCCTACGCCAGAGCGGAGGAGGCCGCACCGGCCCACCCGGCCGCGCCCTATTTCCTCGGCATCGCGCTGCTGCGCGCCGGGCGTCCGCAGGATACGCGCGCCATCTGGGAGCAGACCATCGAGAGCGCGCCCAACGATGCCGAATGGGTCGCGCCGATGCGCGAGCGCCTCGAACGGCTCGACGCGCTGATCGCGGCCATGCCCCCAAACATGCCCACGCAATAGTCGCGGCCCCGGCGCGTGTTGCAGGCGCGAAGGCGGGGTGCTAAGCGCCGCCGCCTTTGCATCAGGTCGCAATCGAAGGCAGCACCGGATGAATACGGGAACGCCGAGCCTATGAGCGAAACGTCCGCGCAATCAGGCGACCCGGTGCCCGAGGGTGCCGGGCCGCGCGCCCACGGTGCGCGTTCGTCCAAGGCGGCGCTCGCGGTCGGCGCGGTAGGGATCGTGTTCGGCGATATCGGCACCAGCCCGATCTACGCCTTCCGCGAGACTTTCGTCGGCCCGCACCCGCTCGCGCTCGATACCCTGCACCTGCTCGGCGTGCTCAGTCTGATCTTCTGGGCGATGACGATCATCGTCTCGATCCAGTACGTGACGATCCTGATGAATGCCGACAACCGGGGGCAGGGCGGCACGCTCGCGCTCGTCGCGTTGATTTCCAGCAGGATCGGCAAGGTGGGCTACGGCTGGGTCGCGGTCATGCTGGGGGTCTTCGCGACCGCGCTGTTCTACGGCGACAGCATGATCACCCCGGCGATCTCGGTCCTGTCCGCGGTCGAGGGGCTGACGACCGTGGAGGAACGGTTCGAACCGCTCGTGATCCCGGTCGCGCTGGTGCTGCTGATCGGTCTGTTCATGATCCAGCGGCGCGGGACGGCCAGGGTCGCCAAGTTGTTCGCGCCGGTGATGATCGTCTATTTCACCGTGCTGGCGGTGCTCGGGGTGATGCATATCGTGCAGGAGCCGGGCGTGCTGGTGGCGCTCAACCCGTGGTACGCGGTGCAGTTCTTCATGACCGACAAACTGCTCGGGTTTCTCGCGCTTGGCTCGGTCGTGCTCGCGGTGACCGGCGCCGAGGCGCTCTACGCCGACATGGGCCATTTCGGGCGCGGCGCGCTGCGGATCGGCTGGTTCGGCTTCGTCATGCCGTGCCTGCTGCTCAACTATTTCGGGCAGGCGGCGATGATCATGAGCCTCGAGCCCGCGGCGGCGGCCGAAGCGATCCACAACCCGTTCTTCTTCATGGCTTCGGAGGAATTCCGCCTCCCGCTCGTGCTGCTGGCGACTTGCGCCACGTTCATCGCCAGCCAGGCGGTGATCACCGGCGCGTTCTCGGTCACGCACCAGGCGATCCAGCTCGGCTACGTGCCGCGCCTGTCGATCCTCCACACCAGCGAGACCGAGCACGGCCAGATCTACATCCCGTTCGTGAACTGGGTGCTGATGGTCGCGGTCATTCTGCTGGTGCTGACGTTCCAGAATTCGTCCAACCTCGCGAGCGCTTACGGCATCGCCGTGACCGGGGCGATGCTGATCGACACCTGCCTGATGGCGGTGTTGTTCATCGGCGTGTGGAAGTGGAAGATGTGGATCGTCATCCCGGCGGCGGCATTCTTTTTCGTGGTCGATGGGGCACTCTTCGGCGCGAACCTGCCCAAGGTGCCCGATGGCGGCTGGTTCCCGCTGCTGGTGGGCGCGATCGCCTTCACCTTCCTCACCACCTGGGCGCGCGGGCGCAAGCTGATGCGCGACCGGATGAGCGAGGTCGCCCTGCCGATCGAGATCTTCGCCAAGTCAGCCAAGAACAGCGCGACGCGCGTGCCCGGCACCGCGATCTTCATGGCGTCCAGCACCGCGGGCGTCCCCTCGGCGCTGTTGCATAACATCAAGCACAACAAGGTGCTGCACGAGCGGGTGGTGATCCTGACGGTCGAGATCGCCGAAGAGCCCTACGTCGACCCCGAACGCCGCAGCGAGTTCCACGATCTCGGCGACGGCTTCTACCGTATCGTCCTGCGCTACGGCTTCATGGAGGAAACCGACGTTCCGGCTGCGCTGCGACAGGTGAAGCAGTGCGGCGGCGATTTCGACATGATGCAGACGAGCTTCTTCCTCAGCCGCCAGACGCTGCTGCCGTCGA
>CAMPIA010000286.1 GCA_946886175.1 uncultured Altererythrobacter sp. | reverse complement strand
GCGATCTTTGCGGGATCGATCTCGGCGAAGCCCAGTCCTGGCTCCTCGCCGCCCATGTCGAGCAGCACTTCGCCCCACGGATCGACCACCAGGCTGTGACCGTACGTATGTCGCCCATCCTCGTGCGCGCCCACTTGCGCGGCCGCGACGACATAGGCGCTCGCCTCGATCGCGCGGGCGCGCTGGAGCACGTGCCAGTGCGCCGCGCCGGTGGGCACGGTGAACGCGGCGGGAATCGCGACCGCGTCGCAGCTTCGCCTCCCAAGCGCCTCGAACAAAGCGGGAAAGCGCAGGTCGTAGCAGATCGTAAGCCCGAGTATGCCCAGCGGGGTCCAGGCGGTCACCACCGCATCGCCAGGTTGGTAAGCGTTCGATTCGCGCCAGCTTTCGCCGCTCGCGAGATCGACGTCGAACATGTGCAGCTTGTCGTAGCGGGCGGCGATCGCGCCCGCGTCGTCGATCAGGTAGCTGCGATTGGCCCACTTGCCGTCGCCGCGGTCGATCGCGAGCGAACCGAGCGCGATCCAGACCCGTTCGCGCGCTGCCGCTTCGCGCGCTTGGGCGAGCACCCGGTCCTCGCCTTCGCGCGCGATCGTGTGCGCCGCCCGCGCTCGGTCGCGGTCGAGCATACCCGACATCTCGGGGGTGAAGAGCATCGCGGCGCCCTCCCCCGCCGCCCGCCGCGCGGCTTCGACGATCGTCCCGGCGTTGCCCGCCGGGTCGATGCCCGCGGTCATCTGAAGAAGCGCGATGCGCGTCATCCGGCGAGCAGCGCGTCCAGTTTGCCAGCGCGCTCGAGCGCCGCGAGATCGTCCGAGCCGCCGACGTGCGTTTCGCCGACGAAGATCTGCGGCACCGTGCGCGCGTTGGGCGCGCGCTCCATCATCTCGGCGCGTTTCGGACCGCCCATGGTGATGTCGTACTCGGAGTATTCGACGCCCTTCTGGTCGAGCAGCCGCTTGGCGCGGTAGCAGTAGCCGCATCCGAACTTGGTGTAGATATCGACCTTGGGCGTGGACATTGAAATTCCTCGGTTAAATCCCGGCTCAGGGCGCTCTTGAACGTTCGCCCGTGCACCCTATCTGGCGAATGGAGGCGCGTGCCGCAACGGACGCATCTCCGCAACTCGCCGGACGCCGCCATGCGTGGGCCCGGCACAGTGTCAAATTGCTCACCGGAGGATTTGTTTCGATGAACCGTTTCGATTTCAGCCCTTACCGCCGTTCGACCGTCGGCTTCGACCGACTGTTCGACCTTCTCGAAAAGCAGGCGCGCGGCAACGCCGGCGACAACTACCCGCCCTTCAACATCGAGCGCCGCAGCGAGGACGAATATCGCATCACGCTCGCGGTCGCCGGCTTCCGCCCCGCCGATATCGACATCACCGCGCAGCAGAACCTGCTCGTGATCCACGGCCGCAAGAGCGAGGAAGATCACGACGATGGCGAGATGCTCCACGTCGGCATCGCCAATCGCGGGTTCGAGCGCCGGTTCGAACTCGCCGACTTCGTCCGGGTCGAGAACGCCCGGCTGGAGGACGGCCTGCTCGCGATCGATCTCGTGCGCGAAGTGCCCGAAGCGATGAAGCCGAAGAAGATCGCGGTCAACGGGCAGAAGACGCTCGAGGTCGTCCGCGACGAACGCGAAGACGGCGAAGGCAAGGCCGACGCTGCCTGAACGCGGCTCGACAGGCGCATCGCCTGCCATTCCGAACGGTCCGCTCCCGCTATCCGGGGGCGGGCCGTTTTGCTTCTCGCATGACGACGACGAAATGGGGGCGAACCCGAAGGCTCGCCCCCGCGACGCGAACGCCGCCTTGTCCGGAAATCCGATCGTCCGGGTCGCAGAAGACGATCGACTCCGAGCCAAGCCCAGAATTTCATTAACCCGATGCGCGCGACTCGATCCGCGATGAATCGCGCATGCCCGGCGGCATCATGCGGCAGAATTATCAAAAGATAAAGCGCGAACGAACGATTACTTCGCGTGCGTCCCGCAACGACACACGAAGTTGCCCGGCGCCAAGCGCAAAGGGCAACAATCTGACCCGATTACCGCAACTTATCTAATGTTTACACCAGGCGCGACTGGTCGAGCGCGGCCGCGACGAAACCCGCGAACAGCGGATGCGGATCGAACGGCTTGGATTTCAGTTCGGGGTGGAACTGAACCCCGACGAACCAAGGATGGTCGGGCCGCTCGACGATTTCGGGCAGCAGCCCGTCGGGAGACATGCCCGAGAAAATCAGCCCCTGGCTCTCGAGCGCATCGCGATAGGCCCCGTTGACCTCGTAGCGATGGCGGTGGCGTTCGGAGATTTCGGTCGCCCCGCCATAAATGCGCGAGACGTGGCTGTTGCCCGCGAGCTTGGCGTCGTAGGCGCCGAGCCGCATCGTGCCGCCCAGGTCGCCGCCGGCCTCGCGCGTCTCCAGCCCTTCCTCGCTCATCCATTCGGTGATGATGCCGACCACCGGTTCCTCGGTCTCGCCGAACTCGGTCGAGGAAGCGAGGGCGTGGCCCGCGGTGCGCGCGCCCTCTACGCAGGCCATCTGCATGCCGAGGCAAATGCCGAAGAATGGCACCTTGCGCTCGCGCGCGAAGCGGACGCTGGCGATCTTGC
>CAMPIA010000285.1 GCA_946886175.1 uncultured Altererythrobacter sp. | reverse complement strand
TCGGCGTCATGCTGTTCGGGATGGAGAAAGTCGGGCGCAAGCTGCACTTCGCCGCAACCTGCATGGTCGCGCTCGGCACGTTCTTCTCCGCCTTCTGGATTCTCAGCGTCAACTCTTGGATGCACACGCCGACCGGGTTCGTGATGGGCGCGAACGGCCAGTTCCTCCCCGGCGAATCGTGGTGGGACATCGTCTTCAACCCGAGCTTCCCCTACCGCCTCGTCCACACCGTGATCGCGGCCTACCTCACCACCGCCTTCGCGATCGGCGGGGTGGGCGCCTGGCACCTGCTCAAGGATCGGACCAACCGCCACGCACGGACGATGTTCTCGATGGCGATGTGGATGGCCGCACTGGTCGCGCCGGTGCAGATTTTCGCGGGCGACATGCACGGATTGAACACGCTCGAGCACCAGCCGGCCAAGGTGATGGCGATGGAGGGGCATTTCGAAAGCCACCCAAACGGCGCGCCGCTGATCCTGTTCGGCATTCCCGACAGCGAGGAAGAGACGGTCCATTACGCGATCCAGATCCCCAAGGTCTCCTCGCTGATCCTCAAGCACGATCTCGATGCGCCGCTCGCGGGGCTCGACACGATCCCCGAAGCGGACCGGCCGCCGGTGGGGATCGTGTTCTGGTCGTTTCGGGTGATGGTCGGGATCGGCTTCGCGATGCTCGGGATCGGGCTGTGGAGCCTGGTCGCGCGGCTGCGCGGACGGCTCTACGACTGGCGCTGGCTCCACCGCGCGGCGCTGGTCATGGCGCCCTCGGGCTTCGTCGCGGTGTTGGCGGGCTGGATCACGACCGAGGTCGGGCGCCAGCCGTGGACGATCTACGGCCTGCTGCGCACTGCCGACAGCGCCAGCCCGCTCGACGCGCCCGCGGTGGCGACCTCGCTGATCGCGTTCGTGGTCGTCTACTTCGCGGTGTTCGGCGCGGGGACCTGGTATATCCTCAAGCTGATGAGCAAGTCGCCGCACCCGGGCGAGCGCGGCGTGAAAACGGGTGAGCGCGGGCCGATCCGCACCGCGGGCATCACCCCGGGGCCGACGCAGAACCCCGGCGACCCCGATTCCCTGCCGCGCGATCGCGAGGAGGCCGAGTGATGGAGTTCGACCTCTCGCTGATCTGGGCCTTCATCATCGCGTTCGCGGTCTTCGCCTACGTGGTGATGGACGGGTTCGACCTCGGCATCGGGGTGCTCTTTCCCACCTTCGCGGTCGGCGCGGAGCGTGACAGCGCGATGAACTCGATCGCGCCGGTGTGGGACGGCAACGAAACCTGGCTCGTGCTCGGCGGCGGCGGGCTCTTCGCCGCCTTTCCGCTGGCCTACGCGATCATCCTGCCCGCGACCTATCCGCTCGTCATCGCCATGCTGCTCGGGCTCGTGTTCCGCGGCGTCGCGTTCGAATTCCGCTGGCGCGATCCCGCCCATCGCCCCTTGTGGGACATCGCCTTCGCGGGCGGCTCGTTCGTCGCCGCGCTGACCCAGGGCATGATCCTCGGCGCGCTGCTCCAGGGGATCGAGATCGACGGGCGCAGCTACGACGGCAGCTGGTGGAACTGGCTCACGCCCTACACCCTGCTCACCGGGCTCGGCACGGTGGCGGGCTACGCCCTGCTCGGCAGCACCTGGCTGGTGTGGAAGCTGGAGGGTCCGGCGCAGGACCACGCGCGCCGCATGGCCTTTCGCGCGGCGCTCGCCACGCTGGCGCTGCTCGGCGCGGTCAGCCTCTATACTCCGTTTCTCGAGGCGCAGTATTTCGACCGCTGGTTCTCGATGCCAAGCGTTCTGTTCGCCGCCAACGTGCCGCTGCTGACCGCGGTGATCGCGGCGCTGCTGTTCCGCGGTCTGGCCAAGGGGTGGGAGGCGGCGCCGTTCTGGCTCAGCCTCGCGCTGTTCCTGCTCGGCATGATCGGATTGGGCGTGTCGATGTTCCCGTTCATCGTGCCCGACCAGATCACCATCTGGGAAGCCGCCGCGCCCGAGAGCAGCCAGGTGTTCATGCTGGTTGGCGTCGCGATAACGATGCCGCTGATCCTCGGCTACACGGCCTGGGCCTACTGGGTCTTCCGCGGCAAGGTCGGCCATGAGGGCTATCACTGATGGACGAAATCGGCCGAGCGGCCGAGCGCAAACCGCTGTGGCAGCGGCTCGCGTGGCTCGCGGCGATCTGGCTCGCCAGCATCGCGGCGCTCAGTGTCGTGGCCTGGGTCCTGCGGCTGTGGATCGCGTGATCGGGACGATCGTCTGCGCTTCGTTTGCGGCTACTGGGCGTGAGGCACGGCCGAGACTTTTTGTTTCACGCAGAGACCGCAGAGATTTGCGCAGAGGGCGCGGAGGTGTTGCGCGACGCTGCGCATTCGGTCGGAGAGCTGCGGGCGGCGTCCGAGGGGTGCCGTCGCACGGGATTTGATTCGCGCGAAGGCGGAAGATGTCTCGCCCGCGGCGAAGCCGCGCTACTTCATCCCCGATGCTCCGCGCCTCGATTGCAATACGAGTGCGTCACTTCGTGACGCGGCAACATCTTCGCGCCTTCGCGTGAACCAAAAAAGAGTCGCTCCCCCACCAAAGCCTGCGTTTTGGCGGCGCCCTCAGGGTCCTGGCGCGCGCCCTCTGCGGCCTC
>CAMPIA010000284.1 GCA_946886175.1 uncultured Altererythrobacter sp. | reverse complement strand
TGGGGTGGAGCAGCTGGTCGAGCGCCATCGGATCGACCCGCAGCACCGCGGTCTTCTCGTCGATCAACCCTTCGCCGACCATGTCGACCGCGAGCTTGAGCGCGGCCCGCGCGGTGCGCTTGCCGCTGCGGGTCTGAAGCATCCACAGCTGCCCGCGTTCGACGGTGAACTCGATGTCCTGCATATCGCGGTAGTGCCGTTCGAGCAGGTCGAACACGCGGGCGAGCTCGACGTAGGCTTCGGGCATGGATTCCTCCATGCTCAGCGGCTTGGCTCCTGCCGCCTCGCGCGCGGCCTTGGTAAGATACTGCGGGGTGCGGATACCGGCGACGACGTCTTCGCCCTGCGCGTTGATCAGGTATTCGCCGTAGTAGGCCTTCTCGCCGGTCGCGGGGTCGCGGGTGAAGGCGACGCCGGTGGCGCTGGTTTCACCCATGTTGCCGAACACCATCGCCTGGACGTTGACCGCGGTGCCCCAGTCGGCGGGAATATCGTTCAGCCGACGATAGACCTTGGCGCGGTCGCTGTCCCAGCTGTCGAAGACGGCGCGGATGGCGCCCCAAAGTTGATGAAACACATGCTGGGGGAAGGGTTCGCCGAGTTCGGCGGCGACGATCGACTTGTATTCGCCGACCAGCGCCTGCCAGTCTTCGAGTTCCATCTCGGTATCGCTGAATAACCCTTTGTCTTCCTTGGCGATTTCGAGCGCTTCCTCGAACAGGCCGTGATCGAGGCCGAGGACCACGTCGGAGTACATCTGGATAAAACGGCGGTAGGAATCCCACGCGAAGCGCGGATCGCCCGAGGTGGCCGCGAGGCCCTCGACCGTTTCGTCGTTGAGGCCCAGATTGAGGACGGTATCCATCATGCCGGGCATCGAAACCTGCGCGCCCGAGCGGACCGAGACCAGCAGCGGATCGGCCGCATCGCCGAAGCGCTTGCCGACAGTTTTCTCGATATGCTGCAAGGCCTTGGCAACATCTTCTCGCAGCGCGTCGGAGAAATCCACCCGATCACCCTGAGCCTGTCGAAGGGCGCCGTCCTTCAGATAGCGGACGCACTCGTCGGTGGCGATGGTGAAGCCGGGCGGGACCGGCAGGCCGATACTCGCCATCTCCGCGAGGTTCGCGCCTTTGCCGCCGGTGACGGTCTTGTCCTTCTGCCGCGGGTCCGAATGCGGGGAATCGCCGCCGAAGGTGAAGACTGTCTGCTGCATCTTGTCCCGTTCCGTTCACCCTAAGCTTGTCGAAGGGTCGCTATGCTGGCTGCCGTGTCGCTCGAAGGTAGAACGGTGCTTCGACAAGCTCAGCACTAACGGCAGAGAAGTTACCCCTCGATGCGCGAGAAGTCGGCCACGTTGTGTACCGCGGCACGGAACCGTGCAAGCAGGTCGAGCCGGTGCGCGCGCTTGTTTTCTTCATCGGCGTTTACGGTCACTTCCTCGAAAAAGCGGTCGATCGGCGCACGCAGACTGGCGAGCGCGACCATCGCGGCGGAGAAATCCTCCGCGGCGATCGCCCGCGCGGCGGCGGGCTCGGCCGAATCGAGCGCATCCATCAGCGCTTTTTCCGCAGGCTCGGGCGTGTAGGAAAGTTCTTTCGCGTGGGCGTCCGCCATTCTGGCGTCGATCACCGCCCTGAGATCGGGGTCGTCGACGTTGGCGAGCGGGTCTTCCTCCCCGGTCTGCGCGATCTCCCCCTCGGCGCCATGCCAGTCCTCCCTCTTAAGGATGTTGGCCGCGCGCTTGTAGCCGGCGAGGAGGTTGGCGCCGTCGGCCGTGCCGAGAAACTTCTGCAACTCGTGGAAGGCCAGTTTCACTGTTTCCTGACCTTTGAAAAGTCGGCAAACGTTTCCAACCTAAGAAAGGCCAATGCCAGGATATAAATATTGGACGCCATGATCTCCGGATCGTCATCGGCAACGAGCGTTTGTTCGAAGAAATTATCGATAGCGAAAGGCAATGTCAAAAAAACCGCCTCGGCTTCCTCTATGCTATCCATATTTTGGATATATGACAAAGTTTGTTGAATAGAGTTATATAATTCTGTCCATGCTTCGTTATGATTCGGCCTGGGATTATCGGCATGACTAAATTCGTGCGTAAGAAAATGATTCACTCCGTCTAGATGTTGGTCTAGTATGGAGTATATTCTTCGGTAGGACTCGGGAAATAGGTGGCCATTCTGCTGATCGAGTAGCTTTTTCAAGCGCAAGGCTTTGCGGCTCACGCGCAGCAGATTATCGTCCAACGGCCACTCATGCCTATCTCCGTCCGGATTGCGTTTGACAGCCTCAACATAATCTTCCCGAATACCCTCCTGCTTGAGCGCATTTGCGATTCTCTTAAATAAAAACTCAGAAACTCTTTCTCCGATGCTCCACCCGTGTACTCCCAACAAATGGGATGCCGCGCTGATCACAGAAAGGTTCAATTCGTTGCGTCGTATCAAACGAATGATGCCGATACCCGCCCGCCTAAGCGCGAACGGATCTTTAGAACCTGTCGGCATTTGATTGATAAGTGCAAACTGTAGCAGCGTGTCCAGCTTATCCGCCAAGCTCACCGCCACCGTCACCGGCGCGGTTGGCACTTCGTCGCCCTGCCCGACCGGCTTGTAGTGGTCGCGGAT
>CAMPIA010000283.1 GCA_946886175.1 uncultured Altererythrobacter sp. | reverse complement strand
CCGCGACCGCCGCCGCCACGCCCGATCCGAGCCGCTTCTTCGCCTCGTCGAGCAGGCCCCGCAGGTCCTTGGCGTCGAGCCCGTCAAGCACCTGGCCCGAGAATTTTACCCCGGCGACGGCCTCGTCGGCGGCCGCCGGCGCAGCGCCGCCCCCACCACCGAGCGCCAGCGCCTTCTTCGCTTCGGCCAGTTCGCGTTCGAGCCGCTTGCGTTCCTCGATCAGCGCCGCGACGCGCGCCTCGACCTCGTCGGGCGCGGTTTTGAGGGCGCTGGCGACCGACTTCAGCGCATCTTCGCGCGCCACGAGCCACTGGCGCGCCGCCTCGCCCGTCAACGCTTCGATCCGGCGCACCCCCGATGACACAGCGCTTTCGGAGACGATCCGGAACAGCCCGATGTCGCCGGTCGCGTCGACATGCGTTCCGCCACACAGCTCGACCGAATAGTTGCGCGTGCCGTCGGCCTTCCGGCCCATCGAAAGCACGCGGACCTCGTCGCCGTATTTCTCGCCGAACAACGCCAGCGCGCCTGCTTCGACCGCGTCGTCGGGGCTCATCAGCCGCGTCTGGACTTGCTCGTTGGCGCGGATTTCGGCGTTCACCTCGGCCTCGACCGCGGCGATGTCCTCGTCGCTCAGCGGCTTGGGATGCGAGAAGTCGAAGCGAAAGCGATCGGCCGCGACCAGCGAGCCCTTCTGGGTCACATGACTGCCGAGCCGGTGGCGCAACGCGGCATGGACCAGGTGCGTCGCCGAGTGGTTCGCGCGGATCTTGTCGCGCCGCTCGACGTCCACCGTCAGGTGAACGCTGTCGCCGACTGCGACGCGGCCCGCTTCGATCGCGCCATGCAGCGCGTGAAGGCGGCCGAGCGGCTTGGAGGTGTCGGTTACCGCGATCCGGAGACCTTCGGGCGTTGTGATCGTGCCCGCGTCGCCGGACTGGCCGCCGCTCTCGCCGTAGAACGGGGTCTGGTTGGTGAGGACCGTCACTTCGTCGCCGGCTTCGGCGCGCGCGACCTCGGCGCCGTCGCGCACGATCGCAACCACGCGGCCTTCGCCCTCGGTGGCGGAATAGCCGGTGAACTCGGTGCTGCCCTCGCGCTCGGCGATGTCGAACCACAGCTCGCCGTCGGCGGCCTGGCCCGAGCCCTTCCACGCCGCGCGCGCCGCCGCCTTCTGGCGCGCCATCGCCTGGTCGAAGCCATCGCGGTCGACCCCGATTCCGCGCGCGCGCAGGGCGTCTTCGGTGAGATCGTAGGGAAAGCCGTAGGTGTCGTAGAGCTTGAACGCGGTCTCGCCTTCGAGCTCGCCGCCCTCGGCCATCTGGGCGGTTTCCTCGTCGAGCAGGCGCAGCCCCTTGTCCAGCGTGCGGCGGAACTGGGTCTCCTCGCGCTCGAGCACTTCCTCGATCAGCGCCTGGCCACGCTGGAGCTCGGGATAGGCCTGGCCCATCTCGGTGACCAGCGCGGGCACGAGCCGGTGCATCAGCGGCTGATCGGCGCCGAGCAGGTGCGCGTGGCGCATCGCGCGGCGCATGATCCGGCGCAGAACATAGCCGCGCCCCTCGGCAGACGGCAGCACGCCGTCGGCCATGAGAAAGCCGCTGGAGCGCAGGTGGTCGGCGATCACCCGGTGGCTTGCCCGCTGTTCACCCTCGGCCGGGACGCCGGTGAGGGTCTCGCTCGCGGCGATCAGCGCCTGGAAAGTGTCGATCTCGTAATTGTCGTGCACGCCCTGCATCACCGCGGAGACCCGCTCGAGCCCCATGCCGGTGTCGATGCTCGGCTTGGGCAGTTCGGTGCGCGAACCGTCGGCCGACTGTTCGAACTGCATGAACACGAGGTTCCAGATCTCGATGAAGCGGTCGCCGTCCTCGTCGGGCGAGCCCGGGGGGCCGCCCGGAATGTGCGCGCCGTGATCGTAGAACACCTCGCTGCACGGGCCGCAGGGGCCGGTGTCGCCCATCGACCAGAAATTGTCGCTGGTGGCGATGCGGATGATCCGCTCCTCGGGCAGGCCCGCGATCTTGCGCCAGAGTTCGAATGCCTCGTCGTCGGTATGATAGACCGTAGCGGTGAGCTTGTCGGGCGCGAGGCCCCATTCCTTCGTCAGCAGGGTCCAGGCGTGTTCGATCGCCTGGTCCTTGAAGTAGTCGCCGAACGAAAAGTTGCCGAGCATCTCGAAGAAGGTGTGGTGGCGCGCGGTGTAGCCGACATTGTCGAGATCGTTGTGCTTGCCTCCGGCGCGCACGCATTTCTGGCTGCTCACCGCAGTCGGCGCGGGCGGCGTCTCCAGCCCGGTGAACACGTTCTTGAAAGGCACCATCCCCGCGTTGACGAACATCAGCGTCGGATCGTTGTAGGGTACCAGCGGCGCGCTCGGCACCGGCGCGTGTCCGGCGCGCGCGAAATAGTCGATGAAGGACCGGCGGATATCATTGGTCGAGGTCATGGCTTGCAGTTAGTTGCTGCGGCGCAGCGCGACAAGCCGGTTAAGGCGCGCGCGGTAATCGAGACAAGCGGTCGTCAAGCAACTGGCGGCTCGCGCGAATCGCAGCACGCATCAGGCGAGCGCGTCAAAGAAAAACCGGCGCGGGCCGCAAAGGACGCTCGCGCCGGTTTTCCGTTTTCCC
>CAMPIA010000282.1 GCA_946886175.1 uncultured Altererythrobacter sp. | reverse complement strand
AGCTGTTGTCCGCCTACCAGGACATCATGCGGATGGGGATTTGATAGATGGCCGACCTCGTTCCCGCGCAGCCCGCCCGTAATCCGATGCTCTCGCAGCTCGGCGGCGGAGGCGGATCGTTCAAGGAGCGTCTCGCCGCGTTCACCGCGCAGCCCGCGGTCAGGAAGGCGCTGCCCTGGTTCGCCGGGCTCGTCAGCCTGGGCGCGCTCGCGCTTTTGTGGGCCACGCTTTCGCCCGCGCCGCAACGGATGCTCTACAGCTCGCTCGGCGACGCCGAGCGGGCCGGCGTCGTGGCCGCGCTCGAAACCGCGGCGATCGACTATACGATCGACAACCAGACCGGTGCGCTCACCGTGGGCGCGGACGATCTCTATCGCGCGCGCATGGTGGTCGCATCCGACGGCGCGCTCGCCACGCCCGAGACCGGGCAGGACCTGATCAATTCGCTGCCGATGGGCGCGAGCCGCACGCTCGAGGGCGACCGCCTTCGCGCCGCGCAGGAGCGCGACCTGATGCTCACGATCCAGGAAATCGACGGGGTCGAGTCGGTCCGCGTGCACCTCGCCCGTGCCGAGCGCTCGGTGTTCGTGCGCGAGAGCGTCGACCCGACCGCCTCGGTCATGCTGCGCCTGGCGCGCGGGCGGCAGCTTTCGCAGTCGCAGGTTACTGCGATCGCCAACCTCGTCGCCGGATCGGTGCCGGGGCTGTCGATCGACGCGGTCCAGATCGTCGACCAGCACGGCCGCCTGCTGTCCGAGCCAACGACCGAGGATTCCGACCGGCTTTCGCTTCAGGCGCGGATGGAAACCAAGCTGCGCCGGCAGATCGACCAGCTCCTCACCCCGATGGTCGGGGCGGAGAATTTCTCCAGCGAGATTCAGGTCGAGCTCGACATGAGCGAGGTCACCTCGGCGCGCGAGAGTTACGACAAGGACGGCGCGGTGCGCCGCGAGACGACCCAGAGCTCGACCGCCGCGGCGGCCGGCGCTGCAATCGGAATTCCCGGCGCGCTGTCGAACACCCCGCCGCCCGACCCCGAGGCCGAGGAAGGCGCGCCGCAGGGCGGCGAAGCGG
Organism: uncultured Altererythrobacter sp.; assembly: GCA_946886175.1. The sequence continues at coordinate 1,559 of CAMPIA010000282.1, read as the reverse complement.
AGGCGCAGGCCGCGCCCGAAGTCGGCGAACGCAGCGCGACGCGCACTTACGAGCTCGGCCGCGAGGTCGCGGTGTCCAACATCGCACCGGGCAGCGTGAAGCGGCTCTCGGTCGCGGTCGCGCTGGACCAGGAGGCGCTCAAGGGCGCCAAGCCCGCCGATATCAAGAAGTTCGAGGAGCTGGTCGCCGCGGCGGTCGGCGCGAGCCCCGAGCGCGGCGACACCGTCGCGGTCGTGGTCCGCCCGTTCAAGCCGCTCGTTGCCGAGGAACCGCCGTTCTGGGAAGCGCCATGGTTCGCGATGATCGTGCGCAACCTGGTCGCGCTGATCTCGGTCCTGCTGGTGCTGTTCTTCGTCGCCCGCCCGATCGTGCGCTCGCTCACCGGCCCCAAGGATGCGGAAGAGGGCGAAGAGGGCGAAGAGGGCGCCGCGCCGGTGCCGGCCGCGCGCCGCCTGGCCGCGCAGCCGATGGCCGACGAGCCCGACCGCGAACAGCTTTCCGCCCAGATCGAGCTCGCCCAGCGGATCGTGCGCGAGCAGCCCGACGACGCGCTCGAGGCGCTGCGCCGGATGCTCGGCGAAACGCGTAGCACCGAGGGAGTGGCCTGATGTCCGCCCCGCTTCCGTTCGACGGGGCCGACCGCGCCGCGGTCATGGTCATGCTCCTGGGCGAGGAGGAAGCCGCGCGCCTGCTCGCGGGCCTCTCGCCCGAGGAGCTGCGTATGCTCGGCGCCAAGATGTGCGCTATGGGCGAGATCGGGCCCGGAATAATCGCCGATGCGATCGCCAACTTCGCCTCCTCGGCCGGCAATCCGGGCATTTCCGCCCACGGCCGCGTCGACAATGTGCGCCGGATCATGACCGGCGCGTTGGGCGAGATGAAGGCCGATTCGATCATGCGCCGCGTCGCTCCGCCCGAAGAGGGGCCGCGCACGCCCGCGCTCGAAATCGCGCAGTGGCTCGAACCCGAGGTCTTGATCCCGCTGGTCCATGACGAGCACCCGCAGGCGATCGCCGTCCTGCTGGTGCAGCTCGACCCCGCGGTCGCGGCCGCGGTGCTGGCCGGCCTGCCCGACGAGCTCCAGACGCCGGTGGTCCATCGGATCGCCAAGCTCGGCCAGGTGTCGCCCGAAGCGATCGCCATCCTCGAGGAAACGCTCGCCGCGAAGATCGCGGGCACCCACGGCAAGGCGACGCTCGCGATGGGCGGCGTGGTCGAGGCGGCGGAGATCATCAACAGCGCCGCGCGCACGATCGAGAAGCGTGTGATGCCGGGCATCAACAAACTGGACAAGCAGCTCGCGAAGGATCTCGAGAGCGAGATGTTCAAGTTCGAGCACTTGCTCGAGCTCGATCCGCAAATGATGGGCCAGCTCCTGCGCGAAGTCGAAAGCGAGCTGCTGATCGACGCGCTCAAGGGCCTCGAGGAGGAGCATCGCGAGGTGTTCTTCGGCGCCATGTCGAGCCGCGCGGCCGATGGCCTGCGCGACGAGATAGAGGAACGCGGCCGGATCAAGCGGACCGACGTCGAAGCCGCGCAGAAGGCGATCGTCGCGGTCG
>CAMPIA010000281.1 GCA_946886175.1 uncultured Altererythrobacter sp. | reverse complement strand
ACCGCCAGCGCGAGCGCGCGCTCGGCCTCGCGGTCGGCCACCCCGCTCGCGCGGCGCGATTCGCGCCGTTGGCGGCTCTCGAGGGCCAGCAGCGATTTGCGCCGCTCGCCGAGCGCCTGCTCGCTGTCGTTGAGCGCGGCGAGCGCCTGGCGGGCCTCCGCCTCGAGTCGACGGCCGCGCGCGATCTCGGCGCGCAGCGCGGAGGTGCGGGTGCGGACCTCGGGGATCGTCGTCTCGAGCATGGCGCGCAGGTAGACGGTCTCGCGCAGCGAGCCCGGGCGCAGCGCCGAGAGCGCGAGCGGGCGGCGGGCGAGCTTCTGCAGCGCGGCGGTGAGCCGCATCAGCGGCTCGCGCCGTTCGGCGAGCCTTCGGTCGAGTTGCCGCCGCTGACCGTCGATCAGCGCGATCCGCGCCTCGGCCGCGACGATGTCGGCCTCGGCCTGCTGGATCCGCGCCGCGAGCGCCGCGCCTTCGCGCGCGGTCCTTTCCGCGGCCTCGGTCGCCTGGCGCGCCTCGGCCTCCAGACGCTCCCCGCGGACCTCGGCCGCGCGCGCGTTCTGCTGCGCGCGCCGGAGCGCTTCGCGCGCGTCGCCGGGACCCGAATAGTCGACCGCGCGCTGCGCCATGCCCACCCCCGCCAGCGCCGCAAGCGAAGCGGCGACGGCGATTCCCAGGATCGTTGCACGGCGCGCCATCGCGCTAACCTGCCCGATGATAGGGGTGCCCGGCAAGGATCGCGGTCGCGCGGTAGAGTTGCTCGAACAGCATCGCGCGCGCGAGCAGATGCGGCCAGGTCGCCGCGCCGAACGCCAGCAGCAGGTCGGCGTCCGCGCGCTCCTCCTGCGCATGTCCGTCCGCCGCGCCGATCACGAAGCGCGCCTCGCGCACGCCTTCGTCGCGCCAGCGGCCGAGCAGTTCGGCCAGTTCCTCGGACGAGAGCTGCTTTCCGCGCTCGTCGAGCAGCACCGTTCGCAGCGGCGCCACGGGTTCGGGAATCTTGCCGCCGCTTTCGGGCAGTTCGGTAATCTTGCAGGGCCAGGTCAGGCGCTTCTCATAGCGCGCGACCAGCTCCGCCTCGGGCGAGCGCCCGATCTTGCCGCGCGCGACGACATGCAGAAGCATCGAGCCCGACCTTTTTGGCGCGTCAGGCGGTTCCGGCGGCGACCGGCGGGGCGTCGCCGAACGCCCACATGCGCTCGAGGTTGTAGAAGCTGCGCACTTCGGGCCGGAACAGGTGGACGACCACGTCGCCCGCGTCGAGCAGCACCCAGTCGGCTTGGGGCAGCCCTTCGAGCCGCACCGGGCCGTGGCCTGCATGCTTGATCCGCTCGGCGAGCTTCTGCGCGATCGCCGCGACCTGGCGGGTCGATCGCCCGGAGGCGATGACCATGTGGTCGGCGATGCTCGATTTGCCCTCGAGCGGAATCGAGACGACGTCCTGCGCCTGGTCCTCGTCGAGCTGGTGCAGGACGAGTGCGTGAAGCGAGCCCGGCTCGGCTTCGATCGCGGGCGGCGGCGAGCTTTGCTCGGACGTGGATGGATGCGCCCTTGTCATAGGCGTTTACTGCGCTCCTGATTGTTGCGGAAGGAAATGCGAGGGGCGGGCGTGCGCATCATGGCGCTTGCACGCGCTCCTCGGTGAGAGAGCTGGGCGTGGATATAGAGCCTATCGGCCGGAATGTAAGCTGATCGCGCGGCGGAACCTGCGAATAGCGCCCGGCCCACTCGGGGTCGGCGCGGCGGATAGCCGTAGCCGATCGGGGATCGGGATCGAAACGCAGGATAACCAGGCTCGGCGCACTCCACTGATCCCGGTTTCTGAAAGCGGCGGCGTCGACACGATGGCGGCGCAGCCAGGCCATCGCGGGACCGGCGACGGCTGCCGCATCATAGCCCGGCCGCGCGATCACCGCAATCGGCAAGGCGCGCGCTATGCCGCGCCAGTCCTTCCACTGGTGGAATTGCGCCAGATTGTCCGCGCCCATGAGCCACACGAACTCGCGCCGCGGATAGCGCCGCTGCAGCGCGCGCAGCGTATCGACGGTGTAACGCGTGCCGAGCTCGCGCTCGATCGCGGTGACGCGGATCGGCGCGCGGCGGGCCTGCCACATCGCCGACTTCACCCGTACGGGCAGCGGAGCCATGCCCGCGACGGGTTTGAGCGGATTGCCGGGAGAAACCAGCCACCAGACCTCGTCCAGCCCCAACGCGCGCCGCGCGAAGAGCGAGATGCGCCGATGTCCGCCGTGGGCCGGATTGAAGCTCCCGCCGAGCAGGCCGATGCGGCGCGCGACTGTCAGCTTCGGGCTCTTTCGGTGATCGCCATCGCTGCGCGACTAGCAGGCGACGAGCAAGCTGTCAGCGAGGGAATCGGACCGGCGGCAAACACGCGCGCGAACGTTTCGTTCCGAAAGATTCCGGATTATTCTTCGGCCGAAGAACGATTCGTCCCGGGAGTCGTTCGATTCGCCCTCTTTGGCGGCCGTTCGATTCGACCCCCTGCGATTCGCGTGATAGCCGCCCCGACACATAAAAATGACGGCAAAAGCGGGGTCGTTTCGAGTGATTAAATCTACCGTGGGCGATTGGATGGGACGCCTGCGGACCTGGTTTCCCGATCGCGAATTCTTCATGC
>CAMPIA010000280.1 GCA_946886175.1 uncultured Altererythrobacter sp. | reverse complement strand
CGCACGCCTGCAACACGGTCGCGCCGTCGGGAACCTCGATTTCCTGGCCGTCTACTGTGACTTTAGGCATTACTGAAGTCTTCCTGCGCCGCGTCGCGACGGTTCACTGAAATTGCTGCGGGCTGGCGCGCCATCAGCCCACCACTCGCCGCGCAAGTGCGAATGCGAGCGCCGCGCGCAGGGTTTCGGCATCGAAGCCGAGCTTCTGGCCTTCGAATGCGCAGGGTCCGAAGCTGGCCGAAAGGTCGCCGATCGCGGCGTTCTCGGCGGCGCTCGACACCGGGGTGCGGAGCAGCTTGTCGACCCCGGTGGGTGCGGTAGCGGCCACACAGCGGGCGAACTCGTCGATGATAACCTGGGGGCGCTCGTCCTCTTCCGCAGCGATGATCCGCGCCGCAGCCTCTTCCTGCGAGGGCGCGGCGTTCTCGGCCGTGGCGAACGATGCCGGCGCGCTGTCAGCGTGCCGGGCCAGATACCAGCCTTCGGCCGCCGCACCGCGCATCGCCCGCTGGCTCGCGGTCACCGAGTAGAGGCCTGTGCACGGCACTTCATCGTTCCGGCGCTTCGTCACGGGGTACCAACTGCCTTCGGACGGAGCGCGCAGATAGGCACCCAGTTCGTCGGCGCGCGCGCTCGCCAGGCACGCGCCGAGCGTGTCGAGCGCCTCGCGCGCCGCGCGGTTCGCGCCGGCGTCGCCCTGTGCGCTCGCCGTGGAGGGGATCGTCGCGCCGACCATAGCCAGGCCAGCCAACGTCAGGTTCACGATACGATTGTTCATCATTCCGCAGCCTCCGCAAATTGTCGTTGGTGTTCCTCGATACGCCGTTCCAGCTCGGGGCGGAAATGGCGGATCAAGCCCTGGATCGGCCAAGCGGCAGCATCGCCCAGCGCGCAAATCGTGTGCCCTTCGACCTGCTTGGTCACCTGGTGCAGCATGTCGATTTCCTCGACCGCCGCATCGCCGGTGCGCAGGCGCTCCATCACGCGCCACATCCACCCGGTGCCTTCGCGGCACGGGGTGCACTGGCCGCAGCTCTCGTGCTTGTAGAAATAGCTGATGCGACTGATCGCACGGACGATATCGGTGGACTTGTCCATCACGATCACGCCCGCGGTGCCGAGGCCCGAGCCAAGCTCCTTCAGCCCGTCGAAATCCATCGGCGCGTCCATGATCTCGGCGGCCGGGACCAGCGGGACCGAGGAGCCGCCGGGGATCACCGCGAGCAGGTTGTCCCACCCGCCGGTAATGCCCCCGCAGTGCTTGTCGATCAGTTCCCTGAACGGGATGCCCATCGCTTCCTCGACCACGCACGGCTTTTCGACGTGACCGCTGATCTGGAACAGCTTGGTGCCCTTGTTGTTCTCGCGCCCGAAGCTCGAAAACCAGCTCGCGCCGCGCCGCAGGATCGTGGGGACGACCGCGATCGATTCGACGTTGTTGACCGTGGTCGGGCAGCCGTAGAGCCCCGCGCCCGCCGGGAACGGCGGCTTGAGCCGCGGCTGGCCCTTCTTGCCCTCGAGGCTCTCGATCATCGCGGTCTCTTCGCCGCAGATGTAGGCGCCCGCGCCGCGGTGCATGAACACGTCGAAGTCGTAACCGCTGCCGCTCGCGTTCTTGCCGATCAGCCCGGCGTCGTAAGCCTCGTCGATCGCCGCCTGCAGGTTCTCGGCCTCGCGGATGAATTCGCCGCGGATGTAGATGTAAGCCGCCCGCGCGCGCATCGCGAAGCCCGCGACCAGCGCGCCCTCGATCAGCTTGTGCGGATCGTGGCGGATGATCTCGCGGTCCTTGCAACTGCCCGGCTCGGATTCGTCGGCGTTGATGACGAGGAAGCTCGGGCGCCCATCCTTGCTTTCCTTGGGCATGAACGACCACTTGAGGCCGGTCGGGAACCCCGCCCCGCCGCGGCCGCGCAGACCGCTGGCCTTGATCTCCTCGATGATCGCATCCTGCCCGCGCGCAATCAGGGCCTTGGTGTCGTCCCAGTCGCCCCGCGCCTCGGCCGCCTTCAGGCCCCAGTCCTGAAAGCCGTAGAGGTTGGTGAAGATGCGGTCCTTGTCTTGAAGACTCACGCCATGCCTCCCTGCGAAACGAACCAGATCGCGGCGACGAGGATCAGCGCGATCGCGCCGAACTTGACCAGCCCGACGAGCACCTTCCACGCGATGAACACCAGGATCAGCGCGACGATGATGGTGACGATGTCCATTACCATTCGCCCCGGTAGTCGTGGTTGGCGTCGACCATTTCCTTGAGCGTCGTCGGCCCGCCGACGGGTTCGCTGGTATGGCGGCCCGGCTCCTGCGTGCCGGTCTTGGGCTGCTCGCCCGCCGCCAGCGCATCGAGAACCGCGTCGAGGCGCTCGGGTGTCAGGTCCTCGTAGTTGTCGTCGTTGATCTGGACCATCGGCGCGGTGGCGCAGTTGCCCATGCATTCGACCTCGGTCAGCGTCCACAGCCCGTCTTCTGAGACGTGACCCTTGCGCATCCCACGCTTCGCGCACGCTTCCAACAGCCCGTCCGACCCGCGCAACATGCACGGCGTCGTGCCGCAGACCTGCACGTGGAATTTCCCGACCGGCACGAGGTTGTACATGAAATAGAAGGTCGCGACCTCGAGCACGCGGATCACCGGCAT
>CAMPIA010000279.1 GCA_946886175.1 uncultured Altererythrobacter sp. | reverse complement strand
GACAAGATCCACCGCTTCGGCGATCGCGAGGGACATCAGGTGTTTCTCGAACCCGAGGGCCTCGACACGCACCTGGTCTATCCCAACGGGATCAGCACCTCGCTCCCGGTCGATGTCCAGCGCGCGATGTTGCGGAGCATGGAAGGGCTCGAAGCGGTCGAAATGGTCGTGCCGGGCTACGCGGTCGAATACGACCATATCGATCCGCGCGCGCTGACGCCGGCGCTCGAGTTGCGCGCGATCGAGGGGCTCTATTGCGCGGGTCAGATCAATGGGACCACCGGGTACGAGGAAGCAGCAGCGCAAGGACTGGTAGCGGGGATGCACGCCGCCGCCGCGGTGCTCGAACGCGAGCCGGCCCCGCTCGACCGTGCCAATTCGTATATGGCGGTGATGGTCGATGATCTGACGCTCCAGGGGGTGAGCGAGCCTTATCGCATGCTCACCGCGCGCGCCGAGTATCGCCTGCGCTTGCGCGCGAACAACGCCTCGACCCGTTTGACGCCGCTCGCCATCGCCGCCGGGTGCGTGGGTGAGGAGCGTCGCCGCTGGTTCAAGGCGCGCGAAAAGCGGCGCGGGGAATGGGCGGGGCAGCTTGCCCGTGAAGTTGCCGCGACCGAGCTCGAAATGACAGGACTACCCATCCGGCGCGACGCAGGCGCGCAGCGGATCGATGAATGGCTCCGCTACAACGGGATCGATCTCCCGGCCTTGGCCCCTTGGCTGAGCGCCGGATTCGATCCGAGCGAGGAAATCGCCGCCGAACTCGCCGAAGATGCGGCCTACGCGCCCTATCTCGAGCGGCAGGATGCCGAGCTCCGCGACTTGCGCGCAAGTGAAGCAATCGGGATTCCGCCCGACTTCCCCTATCGTGATGTGCCGGGCCTCTCGAACGAAATGGTCGAGCGCCTCGCCGCTGCACGCCCCGGCACTCTAGCCGCCGCGGGGCGCGTCCCAGGGATTACGCCGGCGGCGCTCTCGGCGCTCCTGGTTCATGCCCGGCGCCGGGCGCGGCTAGCAGCGTGATCGCGAACGAAGAAGAGGCGCGGGCGTTCGTCGCCGCGCGATGCGACGAAACGGCGATCGCGCGTCTCGACCGGCTTGTCGCCGCGTTGCGCGAAGAGAACCAACGCCAAAATCTCGTCGCGCGACCGACGCTGGATTCGGTCTGGCAGCGCCATATTGCCGATTCGGCGCAACTGCTCGACCATGTTCCACGTGAAACAGCGCTTTGGCTCGATCTTGGCAGCGGCGCGGGAATGCCTGGATTGATAATAGCCGCGATGCGCCCGGAGTGGGTGGTTGTCCTGGTCGAATCGAGGCGCAAGCGAATCGAGTGGCTCGAGAGAATGGCGGGCGAACTTGCGCTCCCCAACTGTCGCATCGAAGGCGGGCGGCTGGAGCAGATGGAAAGTGTCGCAGCGGGGGTCATTTCCGCCCGCGCCTTCGCTCCGCTCGACCGTATCGTCACACTCTCCGCACGATTTTCCACAAGCGACACGCTCTGGCTGTTGCCCAAGGGCCGCTCGGCGGCGCAAGAATTGGCGGCGCTGCCCAAGCGACAAAGGGCGCTGTTCCACGTGGAACAGTCGCGGACGGACCTCGAAGCGGGCATTATCGTCGGCCATCTGGCCGGGAAAGCGGGATCATGATCGTTATCGCCATCGCGAATCAGAAGGGCGGGGTCGGCAAAACCACCACCGCCATCAATATCGCGACCGCAATGGCGGCGACCGGATGGAAGACGCTGCTGATCGACCTCGATCCTCAAGGCAATGCCTCGACCGGTATGGGCCTGCTCGCTGCCGATCGCGAGAGCTCGAGCTACGACATCGTCGTCGACGAAGTGCCACTCGCCGAGTGCATCCACGAAACCAACATTCCGGGGCTCGACATCGTACCGGCGACGGTCGATCTGAGCGGGGCCGAGGTCGAGCTGGTTTCGGTCGAGGACCGCACCGGGCGCTTGCGCAAGGCGTTGGCGGGGCATCGTGGGCACGAGATTTGCTTCATCGACTGTCCGCCGTCGCTCGGTCTGCTGACGCTCAATGCGCTCGGTGCCGCCGACACGCTACTCGTTCCGCTCCAATGCGAGTTCTTCGCGCTCGAGGGGCTGAGCCAGTTGCTTCAGACGGTCGAGCGCGTGCAGCAGCGCTTCAATCCCGATCTCGGCATCGTTGGCGTCGTGCTGACGATGTTCGACCGCCGCAACCGGTTGACCGACCAGGTGGCGGACGACGTGCGAGACTGCCTCGGCAAACTGGTCTTCGAAGCCGTGATTCCGCGCAACGTGCGTCTGTCCGAGGCGCCGAGTCACGGCCTCCCAGCGCTGGTTTACGACCATTCGTGCGCGGGGAGCCGCGCCTATATCGCGCTCGCGCGCGAGCTGATCGGCCGCCTGCCCGAGAAGAGGAAAGCCGCATGAGCAACCCCACCGATCCGATCCGTTTTTCGGTCCCGACGCGCAGCGCGGGAGACCGCAAGAAGAAGCTCGGCAAGGGGCTCGGAGCGCTGATGGGCGAGAGCCAGCGGGAGGAACCGCTGGTTCGTCGGGATGGCACGGGCACGGCGGAAAATGGTGATAAAACAAGTGCTTCGTTGCGCTCGGGGCTCGCTTCGATCGCGACTTCGGCGATCGAACCGCT
>CAMPIA010000278.1 GCA_946886175.1 uncultured Altererythrobacter sp. | reverse complement strand
CCATGCGGTTGTCGACCGCGAGGTGCGAGGGAAGGCCCTTCGCCTCCGCCTCTTCCTCGGGCAGCATGTTCGAGATCACCTCGAACCCGCCGTTGTCGGGATAGCCGTAGCCCCAGTACCACTGGTAGCCGGTGACCTTGATCGTCACCGCATCCTCGGGCGGAGACTCGTACTGGTCGGCCAGCAGCGAGATCGAGGGGACCGCGATACCGACCAGGATAAGGACCGGGACGAGCGTCCAGACAACCTCGATAAAGGTATTGTGCGTGGTCTTCGACGGCACCGGATTGGCGCTGCGGCGATAGCGGACCACGACCCAGACGAGCAGGCCGAGCACGAACACGCAGATGATCGCCATGATCCAGATCAGCCAAACGTGCAGACCGGTCGCGGTCTGGCCAATGGGCGAATACTGATCCTGCACGTCCCACGCGCCGGCGGTCGGCTGGCCCTTGATCCATTCCGGGCCGAGCGGCTCGTAGCTGCCGGCAGCCGGGGTCGCCGCAGCCGTATCGGGAGCGGCCGCATCGGCCGGACCGCTGGCGTCGGCCGGAGCCTCGCCGGTCGCCGCCTCGGTCGCCGCGACCGGAGCTTCGTCCTGCGCGAAAGCCGCCTGGGGCGCGAGAGCGAGAGCGAACGCCGCCCATAGAGTGGTTGCCAACCGCGTAGCCCCGCGGGGCCAGTCACCGAATTTCATCTGTCCGACGCTTTCCGTTCTTGTCGTTGCCGTTCTGTCGCTGCCATTCTTGCCGCAGAAATGCCACCTGCGCAGCCGCGAAACCCCGTCGGGGGACAGGTCTGCGCGGGCCTATACGCGCGCTTGCCCCCTGTCTCAAGCGCTTCTAGGAGAAAAATCCGCAACCGGCTCACCGCGCCGAAAATCCCCCCCTGAAACGGACCGCAAACCGGCATGACAGAAGACGAAGTCCTCCAGGAATTCCGCGCGAGCGAGGCCCTGCTGGAAGGGCATTTCAAGCTCTCCTCGGGCCGCCACAGCGGGCACTACCTGCAATGCGCGCGCGTGCTGATGGAGCCGATGCGCGCCAGCCGGCTGGCCGCCGCGCTTGCGGCGAAGATGCCGCGCGAGCTGCGCAGTTCGGTCGACAAGGTCGTCTCGCCCGCGATGGGCGGGATCATCATCGGGCACGAGATGGGGCGCGCTCTGGGCACCGAGGCGATCTTCCTCGAGCGGCCCGAGGGCACATTCGAACTGCGCCGCGGCTTCCGGCTCGAACCGGGCGAGAAGGTGCTGGTGGTCGAGGATGTGGTGACCACCGGGCTATCCTCGAAGGAAGCGATGAAGGCGGTCCAGGCGGCGGGCGGCGAAGTGGTGGCGCTCGTCTCGCTCGTCGACCGGCGCGCCGAGGGGGTGACTTTCGACGTGCCCTACCACGCGCTGCTCGATATCACCTTCCCCAGCTATGCCGAGGACGAGGTTCCACCGGAACTCGCCAAGGTGCCTGTGACCAAGCCGGGGAGCCGCAAGTAAGATGACGCGCCGCCTTCGTCTCGGGGTGAACATCGACCACGTCGCCACCATCCGCAACGCTCGCGGTGGTGACCACCCAGATCCGGTGCGCGCGGCTCAGATCGTCGCGGCGGTCGGCGGCGACGGGATCACCGCGCACTTGCGCGAGGACCGCCGCCATATCCGCGACGAGGACCTTGCGCGCATCCAGGCGTCGACCGACCTGCCGCTGAATCTCGAGATGGCGGCGACCGAGGAAATGCTGGCGATCGCACTGCGCCACCAGCCGCACGCTGCCTGCATCGTGCCCGAGAAGCGCGAGGAGCGCACGACCGAAGGCGGGCTCGACGCGGCAGGGCTGCACAACCAGCTCGCCCCGGTCGTCTCGCGCCTCGCCGACGCCGGCATCCGCGTGAGCCTGTTCATCGAGGCGAGCGAGCGCCAGCTCGAAGCCGCGCTGCGCCTGGGCGCGCCGGTGGTCGAATTCCACACCGGCGAATATGCGCACGCCAGTGGCGAGGATCGCGCGCGCGAGTTGCGGCGCATCGCCGACATGGCGGCGCTCGCGGCGAAGAACGGGATCGAGCCGCACGCCGGGCACGGGCTGACTTACGACAACGTCCAGCCGATCGCGGCGATACCGCAACTGGCCGAGCTCAACATCGGGCACTATCTTGTCGGCGAAGCGGTGTTCGTCGGGCTCGATCACGCGGTGCGCCAGATGCGCGAGCTGATGGACGAGGCGCGGTGACTGGGGCGATAGCCTCGCCCTACGAGTTGGGAGACCCCTCGTGATCATCGGTCTCGGTTCGGACTTGTGCAATATCGAGCGAATCCAGAAGGCGCTCGACCGGCATGGCGAGCGGTTCGAACTCCGCTGCTTCACCGCGATCGAGCGCGCCAAGGCGGCGAAGCGGCCGTTCACCCGCGCAGGGACCTATGCCAAGCGGTTCGCGGCCAAGGAGGCGTTCTCCAAGGCGGTCGGCACGGGATTCTTCCGCGGCGTCTATATGAAGGATATCGGCGTGGTCAACGCACCCTCGGGCGCGCCGACGCTCGCGCTGGCGGGCGGCGCGGCCAAGCGCCTTGCGGAATTGACGCCGGACGGCCATGAGGCCGTCGTTCACCTCACCCTCACCGACGACCATCCATGGGCGCAGGCCTTCGTGATCATCGAGGCCC
>CAMPIA010000277.1 GCA_946886175.1 uncultured Altererythrobacter sp. | reverse complement strand
TCTGGGCGGGCGCCTGACGCTGGCGGCGGGGATCGACCGGCTGGCGGGCAAGCTCGGCCTGCGCGCCACGCTGGTGCCCGCGAGCGATGGCCTCGCGGCGGTCGATGTCGACAAGCTCTCCGATCTCGAAGCGGTGCGGGCGCTGCTGGCGCGCGAGCGCGGGCGGGATTGAGCCGCTCTCCGATGACATTTACCTAAGCCTGCAACGGGTTCGGGTAATGCCATAAGGCTCTGGCCCGCGCGGGACCTGGTCCCACGCGGGCTAGCCATCATTCGGTTACGCGGCTCCGATTACTCGCCGAAAGTGCGTTGCCACCAGCCGCGGCGGGTGGAGCCGGACTTGGCCTCGCCGTCTCCGGCGTCGTTGGCCGGTGCGGTGCGTGCGGCGGGGGCTTCGACGGCTTCGGCCTGAGCCGGTTTCTCGGCGGCCGGTTCGTCCTTCTTCTTGCGCCGCGCGCGCTTGGGCTTTTCGGCCGGAGCCTCGACCTCGGCCGGCGCTTCGGCTTCGGCCGGTGCTTCGGCGTCGGGCTGCGCTTCGACCGCCGGCTCGTCCGCCTTCTTGCGGCGCGTGCGGCGCTTGGGCTTGACCTCCTCCGCAGCGGGTTCGGCTTCGGGAGCCGCCGCAGCCTGCTCGACCACGGGCTCTTCGGCCTTCTTGCGACGTGCCCGCTTCTTCGGCTTGGGCGCTTCTTCCGCGGCTTCGGGCGCGGTTTCGGGAGCGCCCTCGGGGCCCGCGACAATCGGCATGTCGGCCTCTACCTGCTCGGACACCTGCTCGAGCGGCCTGGTCTCGCCATCGTCGTCGCCGCCCGTGGACTGCTCGTCGCGATCGCGCCCGCCGCGCCGGCGACGCCCGCCGCGCCGGCGGCGCTTCTTGGGCTTGCCGTCCTCGTCGGACCGTTCGTCGGTGCGTTCAGCGGAGCGCCCGGGGCGCGAGGTTTCTTCGCCGTCGGAGCTTTCGCTCTCCGAGCTTTCGCCATCGCTATCGCCTTCGCGGTCGTCGTCGTCGCGGCTCTTGTTGCGGCTGCGGCCGCCGCGCCGGCGGCGGCGCTTCCTGTCGCCGCCCGAATCGTCGCGTTCCTCCTGGCGATCGAAATCCTCGTCCTCGCCATCCTCGTCGATTTCGGGTTCGTCGTCCTCGTCGTCGTCGACGATCGGTTCGAACTTGGGTGCTTCGGTCGGGCGCGGGCCGGAGCTGGTGACGCCCATCTTCGCGCCTTCCTCCTCGCCCTCGGGCACGACTTCGACGGTGACGCCGTAGCGCTCCTCGATCTCGACCAGATCGTGCCGCTTGGCGTTGAGCAGATAGACCGCCGCCTCGGTGCTCGCGGCGAGGGTGATGACCGTGCCCTTGCCCTTGGCCGCCTCGTCCTCGATCAGGCGCAGCGCCGAAAGGCCGGCGCTCGACGCGGTGCGGACGAGGCCGGTGCCGTCGCAGTGCGGGCAGTCGCGCGTGGTCGCCTCGAGCACGCCGGTGCGCAGGCGCTGGCGGCTCATCTCCATCAGGCCGAAGCCCGAGATGCGGCCGACCTGGATGCGCGCGCGGTCGTTCTTGAGCGCGTCCTTCATTGCGCGCTCGACCTTCCGGATATTGGAGTTGTGCTCCATGTCGATGAAGTCGATCACCACCAGCCCGGCCATGTCGCGCAGGCGCAGCTGGCGGGCGATCTCCTTCGCCGCCTCGAGATTGGTCGAAAGCGCGGTCTGCTCGATCCCGTGCTCCTTGGTCGAGCGGCCCGAGTTGATGTCGATCGAGACCAGCGCCTCGGTCGGGTTGATCACCAGGTAGCCGCCGCTCTTGAGCTGGACGACCGGATCGTACATCGCGCGCAACTGGTCTTCGGCGCCGTAGCGCTGGAACAGCGGCACGGGATCGGAATAGGCCTTCACCCGCCGCGCGTGGCTCGGCATCAGCAGCTTCATGAACGCCTTGGCGGAGCGGTAGCCGTCCTCGCCCTCGACCACGACTTCCTCGATCTCGCGGTTGTAGACGTCGCGGATGGCGCGCTTGATCAGCGCGCTGTCCGAATGGATCAGCGCGGGGGCGGAGGAGGCGAGGGTGTTCTCGCGAATCTCGTCCCACAGGCGCGCGAGATAGTCGAAATCGCGCTTGATCTCGGTCTTGTTGCGCTGGAGCCCGGCGGTGCGGACGATCAGGCCCATCGACTTGGGCAGCTTGAGATCGCCGACGATCGACTTCAGGCGCTTGCGGTCGCTCGCGCTCGAGATCTTGCGGCTGATGCCGCCGCCGTGGCTGCTGTTCGGCATCAGCACGGTGTAGCGGCCGGCGAGGCTGAGGTAGCTGGTGAGCGCCGCGCCCTTGTTGCCGCGCTCTTCCTTGACGACCTGGACCAGCAGCACCTGGCGGCGCTGGATCACGTCCTGGATCTTGTAACGGCGGCGCAGCGCCTGGCGGCGAGCGCGGACCTCGTCGACTTCCTTGGCGCGCGTGCGGCCCTTGCCCTGGCGCCGGCCACGACCGCCGCGGCCCCGGCGCGAATCGCCCGAGGTGTCGCGGTCGGCCTCATCGTCGGCGTCGCTGTCGTCGTCGTCCTCGTCGCCGTTGGCGAACTGGCCCTCCTCCATGGTGGAGACCCGGTCCTTCTCCGAGGTGTCGATTTCCTCGACCCCGTCCTCGGCGAATTCCTCGACC
>CAMPIA010000276.1 GCA_946886175.1 uncultured Altererythrobacter sp. | reverse complement strand
GCGAACCTCGAGCGACAGGTTGATCCCGCGGCTCTCCGCCCAGGAAAAGAGCCGCGCCGGCGTTTCGCCATCGAACTCCAACGAACTTTTCTCCGGATTGCGCTCGTTGCTGGGAACTACCTGATACCGGTGCATTGCTCGTTGCATTCCGCCCACCATCTCATCTGGCTGCCGCTTCACGGACGCGATAGGCGCGAAGGAACGAGTCGTTCGATAAAGATTGTTACAAACGAAGGCTGGGGAGCGAATTTTTCTGCGTGCGATCAAGCCGCTACGGCCATTTTGCGTCAAATTCGTCGGCGGTCAGCCTGGCGGCCTAAGGCAGGCTCGCAGCGCTCCGGCTCCAGCCCTTGCGGGCGAGATAGATGCGATAGCCCAGCACCCCGAGCGCGCCGGGCAGCGGCAGGAGAACGAGGAACAGGCCGAACTCTCCCGAGCCCCAGACCGCCATGATGGCTACCGTCGCGAGATAGGCCAGGCCGACGGTGAGCGCGGCGCGGCGTATGGGTGAGCACTGCGGTCCGACGCACGATCCGAGCATCCAGCTCAGCAGCATGACCGGGATCAGCCCCGCGGCGACGACCGCGATGGCGGTGAGAACGATCTCGCCCGGCGCGGTATCTGCAATGAATTGCGCGACCATTTGTGATCCTTCCCCCGGGATCGATCATGGCAGCCGACGCGGATTATGCAAGGGCTTGGCCGAGAAGGATTTCTGCCTGTTGACAACCTGTCGCGCGGCGGCGGGCGGCACCCGCGCTAGACCATTCCCAATTGCGCCGCGGCGACCTGCTGCAGCGCGACCGCGACCCGCGTTCGAATACCCAGATCGCGCGCGGCCCTCTCGCCGGGCCCGAGCGAGCGCGGATCGACCCCGGTGACGTAGCCGAACACCACCAGCGCCTCGAGGTAGGAGCCTTCGATGCTCGCGTGATACTGATCGTAGCTCCACAGATCGATCTTGCCGAACTCGCGCCCGTCGTAGGGGTCGGCATCGGCGAGCCCGCGCGCCATCGCCCGGTTCCACGCCTCGCCCACCGGGATCACCCCGTCGATTTCGGGCGAGGCGGCGTCGACCACGTCCATCGCGCGGCGCAGGTCGAGCGCCATTGCCTCGATCGGGCGGCCGTGCCAGTGCCCGCCCTCGCGATAGACCTGATCCGCGCGCGACCACGCCGCCATCAGGTACACGTCGACCGCCGGATTGGCGCGGGTGAACATCGCCGCCAGCACCGGCGCGTCGGCCCGGGTCGCGGCCGCATCGCCAGGATTTTGGGGATCGAGCACCGAATACTGCTGCATCACTACGACGTCCCACGGCGCGTCGATCTTCTCGCGCCGCTCCTCCAGGTGAAACCCGAGCGTCGCCCCGCCGCGCGTTTCGTGCGCAACCTCCCACTCGATCTCGGCCTGTTCGGCGAAAGTGTCGAACAGCGCCGGGATGCCCCCCACACCCTCGCCGTTGAGATCCTCCACGCTGTCGGGCCGATAGCGCATCACCGCGGAGGTGGCGCCCTGGGTAAAGCTGTTCCCGACGAACAGGATCGTGCGCGGTTCCTGGGCGGAGACGGGCGCGGCCGCCAGACCAAGAAGCGTCAGCAAGGCGGCCAGGAACCGCTTCACGCCAATCCCGCCGCCGTCAGCAAAGCCGCGGTGCTCGCATCGAAATCGCCGCCGCCGGCCTCGATCGACTTCGCCATCGTCTTGCCGAGTTCCACCCCGAACTGGTCGAACGGATTGATACCCATCAGCACCGCATTGGCGAACACGCGGTGTTCGTGGAAGGCGATCAGCGCGCCGAGGGTGGCGGCGTCGAGATCGTCGCACAGCATCGTCGCGCTCGGGCGGTCGCCGGGGAAGTGGCGCGCGGGGTCTTCGCCCTTGTCCCCCGCCATCAACGCGGCGCCTTGGGCGAAGCAGTTGGTCAGCAGGATCCGGTGGTGCGCCGGGTCGAGCATGTCGCCCGGCGCGATGCTCGCGATGAAATCGACCGGCACCAGATGGGTGCCCTGATGGAGCAGCTGGAACACCGCGTGCTGTGCGTCGGTCCCCACCCCGCCCCAGGTGATCGGCGCGGTCGGGCCGGAGACAGGGCGCTGGTCGGCGGTGACGCGCTTGCCGTTCGATTCCATCTCGAGCTGCTGGAGATAGTCGGGCAGCAGCGCGAGCCGCTCGTCGTAGGCGAACACCGCGCGCGTCTGGCACCCGCGCACGCTGGCGTAATACTGGTCGGCGAAGGCGGCGCGCAGGGCGAGGTTGTCGCGCCCGTCGGTGTCCCGAAAGTGCTCGTCGATCGCCTGCGCGCCGGCGAGCATCGCTTCGAATTCGTCCCACCCGGCCCCCAGTGCGACCGGAAACCCGATGCTCGACCACAGCGAATAGCGCCCGCCGACGGTCTCGGGAAACGGCAGCACGCGCGTCTCGTCGACACCCCATTCGACCGCCTTTTCCGGGCTCGCGGTGAGCGCGACCACGCGGCCCGAAGGATCGGCGACGCCGTTCTGCTCGAGCCACTTGAGCGCGCTCGCGGCGTTGGTCATCGTCTCGATCGTGGTGAAGGTCTTGCTCGCCACCGCGATCAGCGTGGTCGCCGGATCGCAGGCGGCGAAGGCCTGCTCGAGCGCGAGCCCGTCGATGTTCGACACCACATGCACGT
>CAMPIA010000275.1 GCA_946886175.1 uncultured Altererythrobacter sp. | reverse complement strand
GGTCGCCTGGCCCGGATAGACGACGTAGCGCTCGATCGCCTTGCGGATATCGCCTTCGGGGTTGGGGGTGTTCTCGGTCAGGAAGGCAATCGCCTGTTCGCGGCTCCAGCGCTTGTGGTGGATCCCGGTATCCACCACCAGTCGACAGGCTCTCCACAGCTCCATCCCCAGGCGGCCGAAGTCCGAATAGGGATCGGTGTAGAAGCCCATGTCCTTGCCCAGCTCCTCGGCATAGAGCCCCCAGCCCTCGGTATAGGCGGTGACCCCGCCGAAGCGGCGGAACGCGGGCAGATCGCCCAGCTCGGTCTGGAGCGAACGCTGGAGGTGATGGCCGGGAAGCCCCTCGTGGTAGAACAACGCCTCGAGCTCGTTCTTGCTCATGTCCTTCAGGTTGTAGAGATTGACGTAGTAGGTGCCGGGCCG
Organism: uncultured Altererythrobacter sp.; assembly: GCA_946886175.1. Next base: position 2,244 of record CAMPIA010000275.1, on the reverse strand, counting down.
CGAGCCGTCGGGGGCCGGGCTGTTGTAGAACGCCTTGCCCGCGCTCTGCTCGCGGAACGCCTCGACCGGCTTCACCCGCAGCGGCGCGGTGGGCAGTTTCAGGAAGTATTGGGGCAGCACCGCCTCCACCGCCACCCGGTGTTCCTCGACCTCGGCGAGATATTCCTCGCGCGTGTCGTAGAAGAAGCGCGGATCGGTGCGGACGTGCGCGAAGAATTCCTGCAACGTCCCCTCGAAGCCGACCTTGGCCATGATCGCGCGCATCTCGCCATGGATGCGCTCCACGTTGTCGAGCCCGATCTGGTGAATCTGGTCGGCGGTAAGGTCGGTGGTGGTGTAGTTCTTGAGCAGCGCTTCGTAATAGGCCGCACCCTCGTCGAAGCGCCAGATGCCGTCCTGCGTCGGCGCGTTCGTCTGCTGGCGTTTCATCTCTGCGAGCAGCCGCCGGTAGGCGGGCGCGGCGGAATTCTCCCACGCGAGCTGCGCCGAAGAGATCAGCGCGGCTTCCTTCGCCTGCCCCAGTTCGAGCGCCTTCGCCTTGCCCACGAAATCGACGAGGATGGCGTTCTCGAGCCCCGCCTCGAGCAGATTCTCGATGTCCGAGATGACGTAGGGATAGACCCAGTCGGGCGGCATCACGCCCGCAGCCGCGCGCTCGCGCGATTCGGCGGTCAGCGTGTCGAGCACCGGGCCGAGCCCCGCGATCCGGCTGACGTAGGCGCGCGCCTGCTGCTCGTCGGCGACCGAGTGGATGTTGATCAGGAACGCGGGCAGATCGCTTTGCGCGCCGTTCATCTGGTCGAAGACGTAGCCGTAGTCGCGATACGGGAAGAGCGAGGCGCTGCGCTGCGCCATCGCGTCGAACAGGCGGTAGCTGAGCGCCTCCTGCTCCGAAAGCTCGGCGAGATCGAAGTTCGCGCGCATCGTGGCGGCGGTCTTCTGGAGCAACTGCTCCTCGCGCACCGCGGCCGCGTCGGTGAACTCGCCCCACTCGTCGTAGTCCGAGTCGCGGATCCCGCGATAGGCCTTGCTCAGCGGCGACATCGCGAGCTGCGCCTCGTCGTAAGTCTCGAACAGCGTCGCGATGTCCGACGCCGGATTGAGCGCCACCGTCTGCGAGCCGGCGGCCTGCGTCGTACGCGGCCCCTCCTGCCCTGCCGCGCATCCCGCCAGCGCCAGCGCCAGCGCCGAAACGCCCAGAATTCCTTTGATTTTCGCCATGTGCGATCTCCTCCCTGTGTATGTCGGGGGGGCTTTTGGCGCGAATCGAGCAAGCTGGCCAGTGTCGGCCGAAAAAAGGGCCGGCCGAAAAAGGGCCAACCCAAAAAAAGGGGCGGCGCCCCAGGTGGGACGCCGCCCTCTAAAGGCAAGAACCCATCGCATCGCTGCTTTGAGCCCTTCGGGTCGCACGCCCCACCTAGGCCCGATCTGCGACGAACGATTGTATGGATGCGACAAGTCGAGCCGAAACTTCGTTACAAAATGCTGTTGGATTCGAGGCGCCTCGCGGCCGTCGACAGCAGGCTCGTCGCTTGCCATAGGCGGGAGCGATGCTGTTCCGACTGGCCCGCCCCGCGCTGTTCGCGCTCGATCCCGAGACCGCGCACCGCGCCACGATCGCCGCACTGAAGTTTGCGCCGCGTATGCGCCCGCCGCGACCGGGCCTGCTGGCGACCGAAGTGGCCGGGCTGCGCTTCCCCCATCCGGTCGGCATGGCGGCCGGGTTCGACAAGGACGGCGAGGCGCCCGACGCGGTGCTGGGGCTCGGCTTCGGGTTCGTGGAGATCGGCTCGATCACCCCCTTGCCGCAGCCGGGCAATCCGCGCCCCCGCCTGTTCCGGCTGGCGCAGGATCGCGCGGTCATCAACCGCATGGGCTTCAACAACCACGGCGCGGAGGCGGCCGAGGCGCGATTGCGCCAGCGTGCGGGCCGCCCCGGCATCGTCGGCGTCAACATCGGCGCGAACAAGGATTCGGCCGACCGCGTGGCCGATTACGCGCTGCTGACGCGCCGCTTCGCGCCCCTCGCGAGCTATCTCACGGTCAATATCTCGAGCCCGAACACCCCCGGCTTGCGCGCCTTGCAGGACGAAGGCGCGCTGATCGCGCTGCTCGACGCCGTCCTCGACGCGCGCCCGGCCGGCGGCCCGCCGATATTCCTCAAGGTCGCGCCCGATCTCGAGCCCGCCGATATCGACGCGATCGCGCGGATCGCGCTCGACAAGCGGCTCGGCGCGCTGATCG
>CAMPIA010000274.1 GCA_946886175.1 uncultured Altererythrobacter sp. | reverse complement strand
TGGCGAACTGGCCCGCCATGCGCCCCACCTTCACCACCGGCAGCTTGCCCGCGAAAGTCAGCACGACCGCCATCTGGAGCAGCACGCGGAAAGTATCGCGGATGTTGTTCGGGTGGAACTCGGCGAAACTCTCGGCGCAGTCGCCGCCCTGGATCAGGAAGCCTTCCCCCCGCGAGACGCCCGCCAGCTCGGCCTTGAGCGCCCGCGCCTCCCCGGCGAAGACCAGCGGCGGGAAGTTGCGCAGCGTCGTCACGGCCTCCGCCAGTCCGGCGGCGTCGTCGTAGTGCGGCAGGTGCCGCGCCTCGTGCGACGTCCAGCTATCGGGATTCCAGTTGCGAGCCACGGGGGCGTACTCTCTCAATGGTTTCTGCCCTTTTTTGGGCGCGAGCATTGAAGGCCAATGCGCCGCACCCCGCAAGGACAATTAACGTTCGGCCGCTGATGGCTCGGCTATGTCCCGGATCAACGCCCCGCCGCCGCGACGGGGTCGCTGGTGGGCAGCGCTCGCACCAGCTCCTGCCCTTGGGGGATCACCGCCAGACGGAAGCCCGGACGCCCGGCGAAGTACTTCTGCGCCAGCGCCTGCATCGCCTGCGGGGTGGTGACCGTATAGTCGTTGAGCAGCGAGCGCACGAACTGGATCCGGCGCGGATCGCGGCTCGACCCCTCGAGCTGATACATCCAGAAGGTGTTGCCGGTCGAAGCGCGGTTGATCAACTGGCGCAGCGGCTCGGTCACGCGCTCGAGCTCGTCCGCGCTCGGCGGATTGGCGACGAGGTCGGCGGCGATCTCGTCCGCGGCGGCGAAGAACACCGGTACGTCCTGCGGCCGCATCTGCGCGATCGCGGTGATCCGTCCGCCGCCCTGGAGGTCGACCGGCCAGGCGTTGGTCACCTGCGGGGCGTAGCTCGCCCCCGCCCGCTCGCGCATCTTGTCGATCAGGCGGTTGTTGAACAGGTTCACCAGGATTTCGAGCTGGCGCGATTCGGGCAGTCCTTCCACCCCGCCGCCGCTCGGCCAGGCGATCACCGCCGCGGCCTGGTTTTCGTCCCCGCGATGGTGGAGCACCACGGGGTCGGCGGAGGGATCGGGGAAATCGGGCACCCGCGCCGCGACTTCGGCGGCGATCGGCTCGCGCTCGGGTAGCGCGCCGAAGGTCTTGCGCAGCGCCTCGACCGCGGCGTCGCGGTCGAATTCGCCGAAGATCGTCACCTCGATCGGTCCGCGCTTGAGCAGCGGCTCCCACACTTCGCGGAAGCCCTCGGGCGTCACGCCTTCGAGCGCCTCGGGATCGGGCGTCGCGTAGCGCGGATCGCGATCGCGCAGATAGTATTCGAGATCGCGCGCGAGCACGCCGCTCGGGCTGGTGGCATAGCTTTCGTAGGCCAGCCGCGCCGCGGCCTTGGCGCGTTCGACCGGATTTTCGTCCCACCGCGGCTTCGCGAGCTTGCCGGCGAACAGGTAGAGCTGGTCGGCGAGGTCCGCCTGGCGTGTCTGCGCCGAGAAGGTGAACGTGGCGGGCTCGACCGCGAAATTGAACGCCAGCTTGCGCCCGGTCGAGATGCGGTCGAGCTCGTCCCGGCCCAGTTCCCCGAGGCCGGAGGGGACGAGCGCGGCTTCGCCGAGCGCGCGGTAGACCGCGTCCTCGGGCTCGAATGCGCGGGCGCCCGCGCCGAAGCGCACGCGCACCGCCACCCGGCCGGGCTCGGCGTCGTTGGCCCACAGGATCGCGGTCACGCCGTTGTCGAGTTCGACCCGCTCGATCCCGAGCAGCCCGAGGGGGGCGGCGCTGACCACCTCGCCGGGCTCGCCGATCGGCGGCAGCGTGTCGAACGAAATCGGCTCGCCGGTCAGGCGCGCGCTGTCGTCGGGGGCGACGTCGCGTTCCAGCGCGGCCTCGAGCGCGGCCGCGTCGGCCTCGCCGGTCGCGGGGGTGACGTAAACGGCGCGCACGACATCGCCAGAAAACAGCGAGCGCGTGTGCTCGAGGATCGCTTCGGGGGTGATTTCGTCCTTCATCCCGCGGAAGACCTGGAGCACCGTTTCGGGCGAGGCGACGGCTTCGCGAATGTCGACCGCCTGGACGATGTCGTCGGCCAGCTTGGAGCCCGCCATGACCGCGCGCTGCTCGACCGAGCTGGCGAACACCACGTCGAACTCGGCCACCTCGCGCGCGATCTCCTCCTCCGTCGGCGGCGTTGCGAGCGCATCGGCGATGACTCCGCGCACGTCGGTGAGCGCCGCCTGCCAATCCTCGGTCAGCGGGGCCAGGGTAACGAACGTCGCATCGGTCGAGCGGCTGACGTCGTCCTGCTGGACCTGCGCGTAGAGATACGAGCCGCCCGCCCGCGCACGCACCTCGAGCCGGCGATTGATGAGCGCCTGCGCGAGCGAATCGAGCATCAGCCCTTCGTTGTATTCGATCGTGTCTTCGACCGGGCGCCACGGGCGCATGATCGCGTACGTGAGCGAGCGCGGCAGATCGGGTTCGACCAGCACCGCGGTCTTGCCGACCGGATTGTCTCCGGTCGCGCCTTCGGGCGGCCTGGGGTCGCCGAAATCGGGCGCGTCGACGTGCGGGCCCTTGCCCTGCCAGTCGCCGAACCATTCCTCGACCAGTTGCGCCAGTCGCACCGGGTCGACGTCGCCCGCAGCGACGATCACGGTG
>CAMPIA010000273.1 GCA_946886175.1 uncultured Altererythrobacter sp. | reverse complement strand
TGCGTCGCCGAAATCGCGCGGATGCGGCCGTCGAGGCCATCGGCGAACTCGTCGAGCGTTTCCGAGCGGCGCCGCGTAAGCGCGACGATCGAGAGCACATTGGCGAGCGTGTTCTTGACCCGGTGGTTCAGCTCGCGGGTGAGCGCGTTGCGGATCGAATCCTGTTCCTCGAGCCACTCGAGCTTGAGCTGGTCCTCGCGCGTCTGCTGGGTCACGAGCCGCGCCACCACCAGCAACAGGGTCGCGACCAGCAGCCCGAACAGCAGCGTCACCATCGACAGCGGCGAGAGCGAATACGAATCGGCGGATTCGACCTCGAGCATCATCGGCCGGTTGGCGATCACGATCCGTTGCTGCACCACGTCGCCCGAGCCGCTCGATGGCTCGACATGCGCGAGCAGGCGGTCGGGCGTTGCCTCTCCGTCGTAGAGCCGTACCCCGCGCTCGCCCGCGTCGGCGAGCTCGAGCGCCGAGACGAGGAACTCCTCGGCGTCGAACGGGCTGTAGACGAAGCCGCGCAAGCGCCGGTCGAGCCCGGTTTCGCGAAACACCGGCATGAAGATGACGAACCCCGGCGCATCGCCCGGACCCGCGTCCTGAAGCACGAGCTTGCCGCTGGCGGTCGGCCGCCCCTCGCGCTCCGCCTCCTCCATCGCCGCCCGGCGCACCGGTTCGGAATACAAGTCGTAGCCGAGCAGGCGGCGATTGCGCTCGGTCGCGGGACGCAGGAAGGTGATCGGCACGACCCTGTCGCTCACGCTGGTCGGGGTCGGCCGGATCGGCACGAGCTCGTTCGCGGTCTCGTCTTCGGCACGCGTCGCGCCGTCGCGAAACTGATCGAGCTCGTACGGCCGCAGGCTCTGCGCCCAGCCGATACCCTCGGTGCCGCGATAATCGAAATCGAGCTTCAGTTCGGATACGAAGCGATCGAACAGCGCCTCGTCCACCCGGTCGACCGCGGCGAACATCGCCGCGCCGGCGCGCAGATAAGCCGAACTCGCCGTTCCGCGGCGCTCCAGCGCGGAGGCGATGGCGCGCGCGCGATCGTTGAGCATCGCCGCTTCGCGCTCCGATTCACCGCGCTCGATCGCGAACACGCTGAGCCCGGTGATCGCCATGATGAGTAGGAATATTCCGACCGGTGCCGCCCGGGGAAATTCGATCAGCCAACGGCGACTTCCGGTTCTACGAGACGCTTGCATTCGCATCAGCTTGCGCTTGTCGACCCCCCAAGCCGTTCTTTATCGAAAACATTGTGCGCGGGAATCCCGCTACTTTGCGGGAACCATGCAGTGCGCGCTTCGTTCCCCAACCGCGCGAAAGTGGAAATATTCGTCTCTAGGGACTAACGCGCGGCAAGTGTTACATCGGAAAAGGGAATTGTGAACCTGCATGCACACTGACAGGGATCAAAGCGCAGGAGCTGCCCGGGGGGGCGACGAAAAGCACAAGGATCGCGACAAGCCGGGCTGGGCCGATGGCCTGCGCCAGCTTTACGATTCGGTGGTCGACGAGCCGCTGCCCGACAGCTTCAAGGATCTTCTGGCGAAGCTGGACGACAAATCCTGATGTCCCGCCCCGAACGGACGGTCTCCGAGAAGGCCGATTTCAAGCGAGAGCTGACCGACGTCGTCCCGCATCTGCGCGCCTTCGCGCGCGGTCTGTGCGGCCGCCCCGACATGGCCGACGATCTGGTCCAGGAAACGCTGCTCAAGGCCTGGGCCGCGCAGGAGCGGTTCGAACCGGGCACGTCCATGCGCGCCTGGACTTTCGTGATCCTGCGCAACGCCTATCTCACCGACATGCGGAGAAACCGTTTCCGCGGCGAATACGACGAGAACGTCGCCGAGCGGCTGCTGACCCAGCCCGCCGGCCAGGAGGAACCGATCCACCTGTCCGACATGCATCGCGCGCTGCTGACGCTGCCGGCCGAACGCCGCGAGGCGCTGCTGCTGGTCGGCGCGGGCGGCTTCTCCTACGAGGAGGCGGCGACGATCTGCGGCTGCGCGGTTGGCACGATCAAGAGCCGGGTGGGCCGCGCCCGCGCCGCGCTCAGCGCGATGCTGCAGGACGGGACGATCCCCAGGCGCGCGATCGGCGACGACGCCGCGCACCGCGCGATCCTCGAGGAACTCGACGATGTCGCCGCCGGCCGCGGCGAAACCGCGCCGACACGGTGAATAGCGCAGCGCACGCCGCTTGATTGCTTCGGCGCGCAGAGGCAAGATTCGGGGCCATTTGATGCAAGGTCCGACACGCCCATGAACGAACCCGAGCCAGAGCGCCGGCCCGGCGATTCCGTGCCGGTGCGGCGCATCCGCCGCGCGGCCTTCGCCGAGCAGGAGCTGCGGCTGATTTCGGCGCTCGTGCTGCTGATCGGGCTCGGACTGTTCCTGGCGCTGCCTTTCGTGCTCTCGATCGGATCGGTGGTGTTCCTCCCGCTGGTCACCGCGATCGTGCTCACGATCATCCTCTCGCCGCTCGCCGACCGGCTCGCCGGCTGGGGGCTGCCCAACGTGCTCGCCTCGTTCCTCGCGACGCACCTCGTCGACGACGCGTTCATGATGCCCGCGGGGTACTCGTCACTCGAGCTGCTCGTCGCCGTCTTCGCCTACACGGCGCAGAGCTATCTCGACTTCAGCGGCTACACCGGCGGCTTCTTTGGCCTGATGCTGATGAACGGCATC
>CAMPIA010000272.1 GCA_946886175.1 uncultured Altererythrobacter sp. | reverse complement strand
AGGCGCCCTTGAACGGCGAGGCGGTCTTCGAATGCGCGCTCGCGGTGTTGATGATCCGGCCCCACCCCGCCGCCTTCATGTGCGGCACCGCGCGGCGCACGGTGTGGAACGCGGCGGTGAGATTGAGCGCGATGATCGCGTCCCACTTCGCGACCGGGAATTCCTCGACCGGCGCGACGTGCTGCATCCCCGCGTTGTTGACCAGCACGTCGACCGGGCCCGCCGCGTCCATCAGCGTGTCGCAGCCTTCGGCGGTGGTCAGGTCCGCGCCGACATGGCGCGCGCCGAGTTCGTCGCACAGCCGGGCGATATCGCCTTCGTCGCCGAACCCGTTGAGCACGACCTCGGCCCCTTCGGCCGCCAGCGCGCGCGCAACCGCGAGCCCGATACCCGAAGTCGATCCGGTGACGAGAGCGCGCTTTCCCGAGAGGAACATTCGTAACTCCTGCAGATTTCACGATCGAAGCCTTGCGCGATCCGCTTTCGCGAGCAAGTCTGCCACTGTCCAGAGCCTTTCGGCGGCTGTGTGGCTTCGGGGAGAAAATTAATGCGGCTCAATCGGTTCGACCCGCGCAATATCCGCGTCCGCCAGGGCGGCGGCGGCGGATTTCCCGGCGGCGGAGGCGGCAAGATCGGGTGCGGCTCGCTCGTGATCGTGATCGTCGCCGCGTTGTTCTTCGGGATCGATCCGGGCCAGATGCTCGGCACGATCGACAGCGTGCAGCAGAGCGCACCGAGCCGGCAGCAGCCGCAAGGCGGCCTTTCCGAAGCCGAAGTCTGCGAGCAGAACGCCTATTCGCTCGAGGCGTGCAACGCGCTCGATTCGCTCAACCGCACCTGGCAGCCCGAGTTCGAGCGCGCGGGAATCGCATTCCGCGACCCGGAGATCACCTTCTATACCGGTGGTACGGGTTCGGGTTGCGGCGCGGCCTCGAGTGCGGCCGGGCCGTTCTACTGCCCGAGCGACCTCGGCATCTACCTCGACACCGGCTTCTACGACACGATGGCGCGGCAAATGAACGCGGGCGGCGATTTCGCGCGCCACTATGTAATCGCGCACGAATACGGGCACCACATCCAGAACCTCACCGGGCTCGCGGCACAGGTGCGCAGCGCCCAGTCGCAAAATCCGGCGCGCGCGAACGAGCTGCAGGTGCGGATGGAGCTTCAGGCGGATTGCTACGCCGGGGTCTGGGCGGGCAAGAACCGCAGCGTGATCGAGCCCGGCGACATGGAGGAGGGGCTGCGGGCGGCGAGCGCGATCGGCGACGACACGCTCCAGCGCCAGGCGGGGCAAGTGGTGAGCCCGGAGAGCTTCACCCATGGGTCGAGCGCGCAACGCGTCGAAGCGCTGCGCGCCGGCATGGAGAGCGGCGATGAGGGGGTCTGCGATGCGTACTTCGAGATGGGCTAGCGCAATCGCACTGATGTCGGCGCTCGCGGCCGCGCCGATCGCGGCGCGCGCGCAGGACACCGTGCGAGACGGCGAACCGGGCGTGATCGACGTCGCCAAGACACCGCTGACCGATCTCAATCTGGCGCAGGATCCGATCCCCGAGCTGCTGCTCGCGGCCGCGGCGGCGCCTTACGCCAGCGAAGCGCTCACCGGCTGCGGCGAGATCGGCGGGGCGATCGCCGAGCTCGACGCGGTGCTCGGCCCCGATCTCGACATCGCCGACGAGGAGCGCGACGATATCTCGGTCGGGCGCATCGCCAAGAGCTGGGTCGGCTCGTTCATCCCGTTCCGCACCATCGTGCGCGAGGTGACCGGCGCGGCCGACCACCAGCGCGACTTCGAAGCGGCGATCGTGGCCGGGCTGATCCGGCGCGGCTACCTCAAGGGGCTCGGCGAGCAGATGGGCTGCTCCTACCCGGCGCGGCCCGCCTTCGCGAAAGTCGCCGCGCCGACCGGAGACCCGATCGAATGGAGCGAGGATGGTCCGGCGCTCGCGCTTCGCCGGCCGGCGGAGGAACCCGCGAGCGCTCCGATCGCCCCGCCCGAGCCTGAACCGGAAATCGTGTTCGTATCGCACGAAGTGGTTCAGGGCGCGGGCGATGGCCGCTAGAGCGGCTTGTTTCGATTCCGGCCGCGCCGGAGCGGTCGAGCGTCAGTCTCTCGCGGCCATCCGCGCGATCGATTCGTCGAGCGAGCGCAGGACCTGGGCGCGTATCTCGGCGGACAGGTCTTCCTCGTGCGCCAGTTCTTCGCGCGCTTCGCGCAGGCCGGAGAGGGCCTCGGCGTTGATCTTCGCGGTGCAGATGCGGATCACCTCGCGTCCGCCTTCCGTCCGCTCGTCGACGATCTCGTCGCCGCGGCAGCCCTCGATCACGTGCGGAATGTTCGCCGTGGCCACGCGCACCTCGCGCTCGATGCGCGCGTCGAGGTGTTCGAGCTCGGCCATCTGCACTGCGAGTTGCGCCATCGCGCGATCGTAGTGCGCGCGATCGTCGGGCGAGAGTTCGGACAAGTGGGTGACGGCGCGGTGGCGTTCGCGCACGGCCTTGCGCTCGGCATCGCCCGCCTCGTGCCGGCGAATGACGACATGGCGCCTCTCGCCGTCTTCGACCTTCTCGATCCGTTCGATATGAACGTCCCCCGATCCGTGCGGTGCCAGCGGCGCGGGGGCCGCGGGCGAGGCGACCCGCGCCACCGCGTTCCGTCCTCCCCCGGCCTTGCCGACCCGTGAT
>CAMPIA010000271.1 GCA_946886175.1 uncultured Altererythrobacter sp. | reverse complement strand
GTTCATGGTCCGCAACACCTACATCTACCCGCCCGAGCCGAGCATGCGGATCGTGAGCGACATCATCGCCTACACCAGCGAGCACATGCCGCGCTTCAACTCGATCTCGATCTCGGGCTATCACATGCACGAGGCCGGGGCGACGGCGGTGCAGGAACTCGCCTTCACCATCGCCGACGGCAAGGAATACGCGAAGCGCGCGATGGATGCCGGGCTCGACATCGACGCCTTCGCGCCGCGCCTCAGCTTCTTCTGGGGCATCGGGATGAACTTCTTCATGGAAGTGGCCAAGATGCGCGCGGGCCGCGCGCTGTGGCACGATGTGATGGAAGGGCTCGGCGCGCAGAACCCCAAGTCGAAGATGCTGCGCACGCATTGCCAGACCTCGGGCGTGAGCTTGCAGGAGCAGGACCCCTACAACAACGTGATCCGCACCACGATCGAGGCGATGGCCGCAGTGCTCGGCGGCACGCAAAGCCTGCACACCAACGCGCTCGACGAAGCGATCGCGCTGCCCACCGACTTCTCCGCCCGCATCGCGCGCAACACGCAGCTGGTGATCGAGGAAGAGACCGGCATCACCAACGTCGCCGATCCGCTCGGCGGCAGCTACTACGTCGAGGCGCTGACCGCCAAGCTGGTCGAGCAGGCCGGCGCGCTGATCGACGAGGTCGACGCGGCGGGCGGGATGACCGCCTACGTCGCCAGCGGCAAGCCCAAGGCGCAGATCGAGGAAGCGGCGGCGGCCAAGCAGGCCGGCGTCGACCGTGGGACGACCGTGATCGTCGGGGTTAACAAGTACCGCCTGGCCGAAGAAGCCGAGATCGAGACGCTCGACATCGACAATCATGCGGTGCGTGCAAGCCAGATCGCGCGGCTCGAACGCGTGCGCGCCGGGCGCGACGAGGCGGCGTGCCAGGCGGCGCTGAAGGCGCTGACCGAGGGTGCGAATGGCGGCGGCAACCTCCTCGCCCTCGCGGTCGAGGCGGCGCGGCACGATGCCACGCTGGGCGAGATTTCCTCCGCGATGGAGGAAGCCTTCGGGCGCTACGACACGCTGCCGACGCCGGTGAAGGGCGTCTATGCCAAGGCCTATGCCGACGACGAGCGCTATGGCCAGGTCGTGCGCGGGGTCGAGGCGGTGGCGCGGCGGCTGGGGCGCAAACCGCGGATCATGGTCGCCAAGATGGGGCAGGACGGGCACGACCGCGGCGCCAACGTGATCGCCAGCGCTTTTGCCGACATGGGGTTCGAAGTGCTCAGCGGCCCGCTGTTCCAGACCCCGCGCGAGACCGCCGAAATGGCGCTCGACAACGGCGTCGATGCGGTCGGCGCGAGCAGCCTTGCCGCCGGGCACAAGACGCTGATCCCCGAGCTGATCGGGCACCTCAAGGAGGCCGGGCGCGCGGACATCAAGGTGGTCGCGGGCGGGGTGATCCCGGCCAAGGATTACGACTTCCTGCGCGAGGCGGGGGTTCAGGGCATCTACGGCCCCGGCTCCAACGTCGTCGAATGCGCGGCCGACCTGCTGCGCCTGCTGGGGCACAATATGCCGCCCGCGGGCGAGGAGATGAGCGAGGCGGCGGAGTGAATCCCCGTCCGTCATCCCGGCGAAAGCCGGGATCGCTGTCAGCGCGCTCCGTCCGTTCGGCACGCGACCCCGGTCCTCGCCGGGGTGACGGAAAGCCCGCGTGACCCTCGGCTTCTCCGTCGACGAGCTGCTGCCCAAGGCGCGCGGGGGCGGGGTGCTCAAGATGGGGCTCGCCTCGCTTGCGGACGACGAGTGGCTCCAGCCCGAGCCCGATCTCGCCGCGCGCGAGGCGGGGTTCGCGGCGTTTCCCGAGGGCGTGCAGCAATCGCCCGAAGCCGAGGCGCCGGGCCGCGAGCTCGCGGCGATGCTCGGGGTCGCGGGCGGCTTGCCCGAGGCGGCGAAGGCGCGGTGGGAGGATATGTGCCTGCTCACCAGGCGCGAGGAAGAGGATTTCTACCGCCTCGTCGGCGCGGCGGTGGCGTTTCCGAGCGACTGGCGCCCGGCGGAGAAGATGGGCCTGCCGCTGATCGCGATGCACAAGCCGATCCAGGGCTATGCCGAGCAGCTTTCCAGTGGGGTCGATCACTTCATGGCGAAGCTCAAGCCGGGGCGGGCGTTCGGGCGCTGCAACTGGTTTATCGCCGCTACGCCTGAGTGGCACTGGGTGGCCGAGCCGCCCGAGCGCGCCTTCGCCCGCGTCACGCCCGATAACGCGTGCGAGACGCTGTTCGTCCGCTCCGAGCGCCAGACGCTGCGCCGCCTGCCCGAAACCGGCGCGGTGCTGTTCACCATCGGCATCTACGTGGCGCCGCTGGGCGCGCTGTCCGACGAGAATATCGCGCGGCTCTCCGATGCGATGAACGTCCTGCTCTCGGGCGAGGGCGACCGCCGCGGCGCGCCGCACTACGCCGCCGCGCTGCAAGGGTTTGCGCAAACGCGCGGGGCGGCTAACGGGTGAGAGTATGAAGTTCCGTTCTGCCCAGCCAACTCGTCACCCTGAACTCGTTTCAGGGTCCATTTCGCCCCACGCGCCTTGCACCGAGAGGAGGCATGGATGCTGAAACAAGTTCAGCATGACGGGGCGCGAACCGATTGGACGCGCGAGGAGATCGCCGATCTCTTCGACCTGCCCTTCACCGAACTGCTGTTCCGCGCCGCCA
>CAMPIA010000270.1 GCA_946886175.1 uncultured Altererythrobacter sp. | reverse complement strand
GCGCCGCCGATGATCATCATCTCGTGCGGCACGGCCTCCATCACGGGGCCGAGCGCGCCGCCGGTGAGGGCGAACCCGCCGAACACCATCACGAGCAGGACGACGATACCGATCGCAGCGTACATGTCTTTGGAACCCTTGTGTTTATCGTTATCAGCGCAGCGCGTCGAACAGCGTCAGGTTGGCCAGCCGCACGAAGCTCGCCTGGCTGGCCTCGAGCACCGTCGTCACTTCCGCGAGGCGGGTCATCGTCGTCGCCAGGTCCGCCCCGCCGATCGCCTTCTGCTCGCCCGCCACGAGCTCGGAATTGGCCACGCGCCGGTCGTTCATCAGTTCGACCCAGCCCATCCGCGCGCCGACCACGGTCTGCCCGGTGGTGACTTTGTCGAGCCCCGCCGACAGCCCGTCGAGCGCGGTGCGGCTCGCGCCGACCTGGTCGCCATCCCCTTGGAGCGCGGCCGCGAGGTTACCGAGCACCGCGAACAGATCGGTCTGGACCCCATCCACTTCGATATCGAGCACTTCGGGCCCGGTCAGCGCGGAGATCACCGATTGGCTCTCGCCCAGATCGACCCCGTCCTTTGTCGCGGTGCCGACATAGGTATAGGCGCCGCCGACCAGCTCGTAGGCCGCGCCCGCCGCCTGCCCGCCGAACAGCGCGTGCCCCGCGCTGTCGCGTCCATTGGCGACCAGCACCAGGCTCTGCTGGAGGTTGGATATCTCGGTTCCGATCGAGGCGCGCTGCTCGGGGCTGAGCACGCCGTTCGCGGCGCGGGTCGCCAGCTCCTGCGCGCGGATGACGATATTGGCGATCGAGCCGAGCGCGTCGTCGGTCATCGCGAGATCGTTCGAGGCCACGTCCGAATTGCGCTGGTCGATCTCGGCCAGCCGTTCGCCGCGCTCGAGCGTGCGCAGCCGCGCCGCCGCGACCGGATCGTCGGACGAGCGCGAGAGCCGCTCGCCGGTGCCGATCTGCTGCTGCAATTCCTCCGCCTGCGCGCGCAGCGTGCCGACCTGGCGGGTGGCGCGTTCGTAGAAGGCGCTGGTGCTGAGACTTATCATCGCGCGCTCACCTTAGTTGCAGCAGAGTGTCGAAAATGTTGCTCGCGACCTGCATCGCGCGGCCCGACGCCTGGAACGCCTGCTGAAAGCGCATCAGGTTGGCCGCCTCGGTATCGAGGTCGACCCCGGCCTGTTGCTCGAGCGAGATGCGCGCCGAGGCGGCGATCGAATCGATCGCGTCGCGGGTGACGGTGCGCCCGGAGACCGCGCTCGAGACGTCGAACAGCAGGCCGTTCATCGATTTGGCCGCGCCGCTGCTGTCGAGCGCCTGGCGCAGCGCGGCGAGGTTGGAGCCGTCGAGGCTGCCCGCGGGCGCGCCGGCCGGCGCGGTCGCGAGCGCGCCGCTGTCGCCGACCGTGACCCTGATCCCGGCCGCGCCCGCGCCGCCGAAGATCGGCTGGCCGGGCGTGCCGTCGAGCGCGACCCCCGCCGCCTGCGCGGCGTTGACCGTCGTGGAAATCCCGTCGGCGATCGTATCGAGCCGCGCCCGCGCGTCCGCCCCAGCCTCGAGCGCCAGCGCCGCACCCGCGAGCGAGCCGCCCGAGGGCTGGACCGCGGCGCCGCCGACCGCAAAGGCGATCGTGCCGTTTGCCGCATCGGTCGTCATCGAAAGCGTCGCAGAATTGCCCCCGCTGACCAGGGTCGCGCCGCCTGTTTCCACGGTCACCGAACCGTCGGCGGCGAAGCTGGTCGAGATGTCGACCACGCCGCTCATCCGCTCGAGCAGCGCATCGCGCTGGTCGAGCAGAGAGGCGCGGTCGCTGCTGCCCGCACCCGCGCGCGCGAGCCGCAGGTTGACCCGCGCAAGCTCGCCCCCGATCACATTGGCTTCGTCGACCGCCGCGGCGGCGTCGAAGCGCACGCCCTCCCCCGCGGCGTCGAGCGTCTCGACCGCGATGTTGAACTTGCGCGCCAGCGTGTCCGCCCCGGCGAGCACCGCCGCGCGCAGCGAAGGATCGGTCGGGTCGGTCGACAGCTGCTGCAGCGAGGCTTCGAACTCGACGATCGAATCGAACACCCCCGATTGCTCGATCGAAGCCTCGATATTCTCCAGCCCGCGCAGCTCGGTGTCGGCCCGCGCGAGGTCGCTGCCGGTGCGGCGCACTTCGGCCTGGCGGAACATGTCGGCGTTGCGATGAACGCCGGCGATGCGGGCGCCCGACAGCGAAATATCGCCCACGCGGCCCTGGCCGCCCGCGGCGGAGACTTCCTCCATCCGCGCGCTGCGCCGGACATAGCCCTCGCTCGAGGCGTTGGCGATATTCTGCGCGGTAATCGCGAGCGCGCCGCGCGCGGCGCGCGCGCCGCTGGCGGCGATCGAGAGAAGGTCGGAGGCCATGCGTCAGCCCTCCTGCGAGTCGCGCGAGGACGGCTCGACGAAGCGCGCGAGCTGCGCCTCTATCTGGGCGGCGAGGCCGAGCGAGCCGGTGCTCGCGGCGACCTCGGCGAAGCGCGCGTCGCGCATTTCGCGGAAGGTTTCGTCGGCCTTGCCGCCGAACAGCTCGTCGCCGCCGAAATCGGACTTGCGCGCGGCGGAGAGCATCTGCCGCACGAAGATCGCCTCGAACTGCTTGGCCGCTTCGGCCAGCCGCTCGCGCTCGGTCCCGCCCGGCGCGCTGGCCGAAACGATCGCCTGCCCGGCGT
>CAMPIA010000269.1 GCA_946886175.1 uncultured Altererythrobacter sp. | reverse complement strand
AGGCGATCGACGCCGCGATCGCGCGCGGGCTGGCGCGGGTGGAGGCGGGCGCGCAAGGCGGCCACAAGCTGATGCGCGGGTACGAGCCGGTCGAGACCTGGTCCGCCCACTGGATCGCCGATCCGGGTTTCCGCGACGCGGTCGCCGAGTTCCTCGAGCGCGAACGCGAAGGCGTCGCGCAGGATCGCTCGTTCATGGCCGGGCGGGGGCCGTTCAAAAAGGGCTAGGCCGCACGACGCGCCCCTGCGTTCAGCCATTCGCGCGCGCGGCGCTGGGCTTCGGCGATTTCGCGGGCGGTCATTTCGTCGGAGATGTCGGCGCGGCAGCAGGCGGCGTCCTCGTGGCCGGCGACGGCGGCGAGGTTGAACCACTTGTGCGCCTCGATCAGGTCGCACGGCGCGCCGTGGCTGCCGGTCGAAAACGCGACCCCCAGGTCGAAATAGGCGGCGATATCGCCCTGCGCCGCAGCGGCCAGGCAACGTGCGACCAGCATGTCGGCGGCGCTGCTGTCGGCCGGCACGGCCATTCCACCGTCGATCGAAGTCAGGTCCATAGCTTGGTACCCCCCAAGTTTCCCGCGGCGGTCCCCTTTTGCCGCCACGTGCCGAAACTGGCCAAAGATGGTCAACAATTGGTTAACGGATCTTCGATGCGCGATGGGGCGTCGCCGTCCGTTCGGACAGGCTTAAGGATTCCGCCGCTAGGACGCGCTTCCCGATTGCCGCTTGTGCCTGTTCGGACCCCCGACTATAGGGCCGCGCAACGGGGGGCCCGGGCCGGGACTGGCTCGCGGCTCGGTCTTGATAAGGGTCGGCTTCGGTCGGCAGGGTTGAGAGGCAAGTTATGGCGTCGGCGAGCACCACCGACCTCGACGTTCTTGAAAAGGCGAAGAAATCGATCGCGGTGGACTATGTCCCCGACGACGACGAGCCGTACATGAGCGCGCGCCAGGCGAACTACTTCCGGATGCTCCTGCTCGAATGGAAGCGCTCGATCCTCGATGCCTCGTCGGCGACGCTGCAATCGCTGCAGGACGGCCCGATCCGCGAGCCCGATCTCAACGATCGCGCCTCGAGCGAGACCGACTGGAGCATCGAGCTGCGCACGCGCGACCGCCAGCGCAAGCTGATCGCCAAGATCGATTCGGCGCTGCGCCGGCTCGAAGCGGGCGAATACGGTTTCTGCGAAGTTACCGGCGACCCGATCGGCATCCGCCGCCTGATCGCCCGCCCGGTGGCGACGATGACGGTCGAGGCGCAGGAAGCGCACGAACGGCGCGAAAAGATCTCGCGCGACGATTGACGGTTTCTGGCGCGGCCTGGCGCTTGCCTGGTTCCCAAACAGGCTTAAAGCTTCATTAGACAATCGCGGCTAAGCCAGCCTCGTCCGCGGGGCGAACCCGCGCAAAAGGTCGCACGAGCGAAGGAAAGGACGGGATCGCGAATGTCCGGCGTCGACACCAGGCATATTCCGCGCGACAGCCTGTTCCTGATGGCGAACGTGCGCGTTGCCGGCCGCGAGGCCGACCATCGCGTCAAGGTGCGCAACCTGTCCGCCGGCGGGATGATGGCCGAAGGCGACCTGCGGGTGGAGCGCGGCACGCGGCTCGCGGTCGAACTGCGCAACCTCGGCTGGGTCCAGGGCGCGGTCGCCTGGGTTCAGGACAAGCGCTTCGGCATTGCATTCTCCGACGAGATCGACCCCAAGGTCGCGCGCGCCCCGGTCGGCCAGGGCGACCAGCGCTCGCCGCGCTACACCCGGCCCGCCGCGATCGCGCCCGAGGACGCCGGGGGCGACCCATCGCGCCTGCGCAAACTCTGAGGCCATTCTTCACCGCTGACCCGGGGCGCTTTGGCTGCTAGGCGGGTCCGCGATGCGAATCCGCCGGCTCGTCCTTTCCATTCTCGCGCCCCTCGCGCTGCTCGGCTGCGGCTCCTCGGCCGACGACGAGATCGTCGACGTGGTGTTCATCGGCACGCCCGGGGAACTGGACGAGACCGGCCTGCGGCTCGCGCCCGGCGCGGCGCATCTGCGCGCCGCCACCGCCGAAGGGCTGGTCTCGCTCGACGCCGCCGGCAACGTCGTGCCCGCGGTCGCCGAGCGGTGGATCGTCACCGACGACGGCCTCAGCTACATCTTCCGCCTGCGCAATTCGGAATGGCCCGACGGCACCCCGATCGACAGCGAGGATGTGCGCGCGGAACTGCGTCGCACGATTTCGAACCTGCGCGGCACCTCGCTCGGGCTCGACCTCGACAAGATCAGCGAAGTGCGCGCGATGACCGGGCGCGTGATCGAGATCAGGCTTAAAAGCCCGATGCCCGATCTGCTCCAGATCCTCGCCCAGCCCGAACTCGGCCTGCGTCGCAACGGCCGCGGCATGGGCCCGATGGCGGCGACGCTGGCGGAGGAAGGGTACTGGCTGCTCGAGCCGCTGCCCCCCGAAGCGCGCGGATTGCCGCAGAACCCCGCCTGGGCGGATCGGACGCGCCAGTTGCGCCTGCGCGCGCTGCCCGCGCGCGAGGCGATCGCGGCGTTCGATTCGGGCGCGGCCGACCTCGTGCTGAACGGCACGCTCGCGAACCTCCCGCTGGCCGATGTCGGGGCGCTTTCGCGCGGCACGGTCCGGCTCGACGCCGCGCTCGGGCTGTTCGGGTTGCAGGTCCATGCTGATGGCGAAGGCGACCTGCTCGCCGACGCCGCGCGGCGCGAGG
>CAMPIA010000268.1 GCA_946886175.1 uncultured Altererythrobacter sp. | reverse complement strand
GCTGCGCGGCGAACTCGATCAGCCGGTGGTCGAGCAGCGGCTCGCGCGCCTCGAGGCTCACATCCATGCTCGTGCGATCGACCTTGGTCAGAATGTCGCCCGGGAGCCAGAACTTGAGATCGGCGTATTGTGCGCGGTCGAGACCGCTGCGCGCGGGCGCATCCCGCATTACCTTGGTAAAGGCGTCCTCGGCGCGGTAGCCGTCGATCTCGCGGCGGAAGCGGTCGCTGTAGAGCGTGGCGCGGATTTCCGGCGGCACCACTCCGATCGCGCGCGCGTAACCCTCCGCGCCGTCCTCGGCGAGCGAGAGGAACGTCGCCTTGGCCCGCAGCGGCCGGGGCGCCCAGTCGGCCTTGGGCCAGATCGCGCCGAGCCCGCCGAACACCGGCCGCCGCAGCGCCGCGGGCAGCAACGCGCGGGCCTGCTCCTCGCGCGCGTGAAAAACCTGACGGCGGTACCCGGCAAAGGCCTCGTCCGCCCCGTCGCCCGAGAGCGCGACAGTGACGTGCTCGCGCGCCAGCTGGCACACGCGCCACGTCGGCAACGCGGACGCGTCGGCGAAAGGTTCGTCGAACATCGCCGCGATCCGGTCGATGGCGGAGAAGTCGTCGGGATCGACGGTGCGGGCGTGGTGATCGGCGCCGAAGCGCCGCGCGACCTTCTCGGCATAACTCGTCTCGTCGAGTTCGGCCACGTCGAACCCGATCGAACAGGTCTTGACCGGGTCGCGGCTCGTCTCGGCCATCAGCGCGACGACCGCGGAGGAATCGACCCCACCTGAAAGGAACGCGCCGAGCGGCACGTCCGCCACCATGCGCGAACTCACCGCCTCGCGCAGGTGGTGCAGCAGTTCCGCCGAAAGATCGGCGGTCGAGCCTGTGTGGCGGCGGCTGAAATCGACGTCCCACCATTGGACCGGAGCGGGCGGCACCGCTTCGTGGCGCAGCACCTGATAGTGGCCCGCGGGCAGCTTCCCGACGCCTTTCAGGATCGAGCGGTGATCGGGCACATAGCCCCAGGCGAGATAGTCCTCCACCGCGAGCGGATCGGCCTCGCGCCGCAGCAACGGGTGCGCCAGCAGGCCCTTCAATTCGGAGGCGAAGGCGAGGCTGCCGTCGCTCAGGTGCGCCGTAAACAGCGGCTTCACCCCCAACCTATCCCGCGCCAGCACCAGTTCGCGCCGGCGCGCGTCGTAGAGCGCGAAGGCGAACATGCCGTGCAATCGCGGCAGGCATTCGACGCCCCAGCGCAGCCAGGCGGCAAGGATCACCTCGGTGTCGCCCTCGGTGCGGAACTGCGCGCCCTCCCCCTCGAGCTCGCGGCGCAGCTCGCGGTAGTTGTAGATCTCGCCGTTGAACACGATCGTCGCGCGCCCGTCGGCCGAATGCATCGGCTGCGGCGATCCGGCGAGGTCGATGATCGAAAGCCTGCGATGGCCAAGGCCCACCCCCGGGCCGGTCCACACGCCCGATCCGTCGGGTCCGCGATGCGCGAGCGCATCGGCCATGCGCGTCACACGCTCGGGGTCGACCGGCTTGGGGGTGCCGCAATGGAAGATTCCGGCGATGCCGCACATATGCGCAGCGTCTATCGCAGCCCGGCGACGCGGTCCATCCACGCGCCCCGATTGCCCATCGCGGCGGCGAATTGATCGATTATCCGCGCGGCTTCGGGAACGGGCTCTTCCTCGACCGAAAGGATCAGCGTCATCGTCGGGTGGCGGCGCAGCAGCAGCCGGTCGCGCATCGTCGCCAGCTTGAGCCGCGCCGCGCTGCCGGTGGTGAGATCGCCGGTGCGCCAACTGGTCTCGGCCAGGCGGACGAGTTCGCCGTGGGCGAGCAGCACGTCGCGGCTCGCATCATCCGAGCTGCGTCCGGGCTCGACCCAGCGCCACGGCGTATCGGGCGCCAACGCGCCTTCGCCATAGGCCGACGCGTCGCGGGTCTCGTCCTGCGCCGGGTAGAGCGCGTAGAACACGTCGATCTCGTCGCCCCCAGCATTGCGGTAGCGGCCGATCAGGCGATGGCTCGCACCACTCGCGCGCGGCATCCAGGCGACCGCGGGCGCATAGGGCACCTGCTTCCAGCCCGGCACTTCGGGCAGTGCGATCCGGGCCGGCATCCACGCCTCGGCGCGTGCGGCGAAAGTCGCCCACAGGCCGAAGGCGACCGCGATCGCGAGGACGCCGCCGAGAACCGCGTTGGGCCCGGCCGAAGCGCCTTCGAGCCAGCCGAGCACGGCGGAACGCCGCAACGCCTCCGGATCGATCGAAACCTCCTCCGGATCGCGGTCGAACCAGCGCCACGACGCTGCGAGCAGCACCACGACCACGAACGCGAAGAACACCCAGCCGTAAACGATATGGTCGAACCCCTCGGCGAATTCGATTCCCTGGAACTGCGCGATGTAGATCGTCCCCCAGGCGCGCACCCCGTTGGCGAGGATCGGCAGCGCGAGCGCGAAGGCGAGGAACACCGCGCGCCGCCGCCATTGCCGAAAGCAGGTCTGCGCGATCAGTACGCCCAGCGCGAGCATCGCGACCAGGAACTGCACGCCCGAGCACGCCTCGGCCACTTCGAACAGCCCCACCGGGGTGTCGATGAACACCCCGTCGATCACCGCCGGAATACCGCTCAGATGCGTCAGCCAGATCACGATGTCGGCGGTGACCATTTGCAAGCCGGGCACCAGCTCGTCGCCGAAGGGCACGAGGAACAGCATGTAGCCGAGCGGGAA
>CAMPIA010000267.1 GCA_946886175.1 uncultured Altererythrobacter sp. | reverse complement strand
AGCGGGAAGGTGAGGTTCGCCTGATAGATGTCGCCCGCGCCGATCGCGTCCTGCAACCGCGCGAACGCCTCGGCATAGGCGCCGGTCGAAACCTGCGGCTCGAGCGGGCCGAGCGACGCCTCGCCCTCGGCTCGCGCGGCGAGCCAGCCGGGGGCCTCGGCGGCGGGGATCACGGTCTTCGCGTCGAACAGGCCGAGCCAGACGAGCGGCCCGGCGGCGCCGGTCCGCGTCGCGGCCAGCGGGCGCAGCCTCGGCTCGAGCGCGAGCCCGGCCTCGTAGGCCAGGAAACCCGCGAGCCACCCACCGCGCTTCACGCGCGCTGCGTCGGCCGCCGCGAGCACCCCATCGACCTCGTCCGCCCGGCGCGCGACGAACACTTCCACCGGATTTTCGTAGAGATGCGCGTCGGCCGCGCCCTCGGCTCGCGCATCGTCGAGCAGCACGAAGGGAGTCCGGTCGGCCATCCGGCCAGCCTTAGGCGGCGGGCGGTTATCCGCCAACCCGGGAACTTGACCGCTCCCGCGCCCCTGCGCCATTCCGGTGGCGACACCAACGGCGGGAGAATCGGCACATGGGCGAGATATTCCTCGGGCTCGGCGCGAACGGCGAGCGGCAGACGCTCGACCTAAGCCGCGCCAACCGTCACGGCCTGATCGCGGGCGCGACCGGCACCGGCAAGACGGTGACGCTCCAGGGTCTCGCCGAGAGCTTCTCGGCCCATGGCGTCCCGGTGTTCGTCGCCGATGTGAAGGGAGACCTGTCGGGGATCGCGATGCCCGGCTCGCCCACTTTCGAGAACGCCGACAAGCTCGAGGAACGCGCGCGAGAACTGGGCATGGGGGACTATGCCTATACCGACAATCCGGTGGTGTTCTGGGATCTCTACGGCGAGCAGGGGCACCCGATCCGCACCACGATCAGCGAGATGGGCCCGCTGCTGCTCGCGCGGCTGCTCGATCTCAACGATACGCAGGAGGGCGTGCTTCAGATCGTCTTCCGCCATGCCGACGATCACGGCCTGTTGTTGCTCGATCTCGGCGACTTGCAGGCCATGCTCGCCTGGTGCGCGGAAAATTCGAGGGAACTGAGCGCGAAATACGGCAACGTCACCAAGGCGAGCGTGGGCACGATCCAGCGCCAGCTGCTGAGCTTCGAGGCCCAGGGCGCCGATCGCTTCTTCGGCGAGCCCGCGCTCGAGATCGACGATTTCCTGACCTGCGACGAGCAGGGGCGGGGCATCGTCAACGTGCTCGCCGCCGACCGGCTGATGCGCAGCCCCAAGCTCTACGCCACTTTCCTCCTGTGGCTGCTCGCCGAACTGTTCGAGAGCCTGCCCGAGGTCGGCGATCCGGAGAAGCCGAAGCTGGTGTTCTTCTTCGACGAGGCGCACCTGCTGTTCGACGATGCGCCCGGGGCCTTGCAGGACAAGATCGAGCAGGTCGTGCGCCTGATCCGTTCGAAGGGCGTGGGCGTGTTCTTCGTGACCCAGAACCCGGTCGACATTCCCGAGGAGGTCGCGGGCCAGCTCGGCAACCGGGTGCAGCATGCGCTGCGCGCCTTCACCCCGCGCGACCAGCGCGCGATCCGCGCCGCGGCCGAAACCTTCCGCATCAACCCCGCGCTCGACGTCGAGACCGCGATAACCGAATTGCGCGTGGGCGAGGCGCTGGTCTCGACGCTGATGGAGGATGGCGCGCCCTCGGTGGTCCAGCGCACGCTGATCAAGCCGCCGCGCAGCCGGCTGGGACCGGTGACGCCGAAGGAACGCGCGATCGTCCAGTCGATCAGCCCGCACGAGGGCAAGTACGATACCGCCGTGAACCGCGAGAGCGCCGAGGAAGTGCTGGCGCGCAAGGCCGCCGATGCCGCCGCGACCGCCGAGGAAGTCGAGGCCAGGGGGCGCGAGGACGTCGCGAAACAGCCGCGCAAGTCGGCCTCGATCTGGGGCAAGGCGCTGAAACGCGCGGTCGGCGCCGCCACGGGTTCCGGGGCCTCGATCGCGGCCAGCGCGATCACCGGCCGCAAGTCGCGCGCCAACCCGATGAAGACCGCCGCCTCGTCGGGGATCGGTTCGCTCGCGACCGATCTCGCCGGGCCGCTCGCCGGGCGCTTCGTGCGCAACCTGATCGGCGGATTGATGCGTTAGGATTGGGCGGCACCGTCCACCTGCCTTCTCCGTCATTGCGAGCGCCCGGAGGGCGCGCGGCAATCCAGGACCAGGCGGCGCGTTCAGGTTCGACGGTGGTGCCGGCTTCGGCGTTCGGCCATGGATTGCTTCGTCGCCTGCGGCGCCTCGCAATGACGGCGATGAGATTGGCTGTCGCGAGCGTTAGGGGATCGGCAGGCGGATTTCTGCGCGCAAGCCGCCGTCGGCGCGATTCTCCAGCACCAGTTCGCCGCCGTGCTGCTCGGCGATCGCGCGCGCGAGCGTGAGGCCGAGGCCCGCGCCGCCGGTTTCGCGGTTGCGCGAGGCTTCGCCGCGGGTGAACGGCTCCATCATATCGGCGATTCGCTCGGGCGGAATGCCCGGTCCGCGGTCGTCGACCCGCAGCACCGCGCCGCCGCTTTCGCGAAGCAGCGACACCTCGGCCTCGCCGGCGTAGCGCAGCGCGTTGCCGATCAGGTTGCGCAGGGCGCGGCGCAGCCAGGTGATATGCATCGGCAGCGCGATCCGCGTGGTCTCGCCGAGGATGACCGGTTCGCCCATATCCTCGAACTCCTCGACCACCGCGGCGGTGAGCGCGGCGAGATCGACGCGCTCGG
>CAMPIA010000266.1 GCA_946886175.1 uncultured Altererythrobacter sp. | reverse complement strand
TATAGTCGCCGCGTTCCTGCCGGTGGCCGATCGGCGGGCAGAACAGCACGCCGTCCTTCGTTCGCACGGTCAGCAGCGTGATCTCGTAATCGAAATCGACGAACTGTTCGACGATCACCCGCCGCCGGTCGCCGCGCATGTTCGCCACCGCATAGTCCCACGCCGTCTCGAGCCCCGCGGCGTCTTCCACCTTGCTCTGCCCCTTGCCGGACGAGGACATCACCGGCTTGATCACGCAGGGAAAGCCGGTGTGCCCCGCCCCCAGACGAACTTCGTCGAGCGTTTCGGCGTAGCGGTAGCGCGACGTCGCCAGACCGAGTTCGTCCGCCGCGAGATCGCGGATGCGGTCGCGGTTCATGGTGAGCTGCGCCGCACGCGCCGAGGGCACGACGTTGACCCCTTTGGCCTCGAGTTCGACCAGCGTGCCGGTGCGGATCGCCTCGATCTCGGGCACGACGTAGTCGGGCCGGTGCTTCTCCACCGCCGCGCGCAGCGCGTCGCCGTCGAGCATCGAGAACACCTCGCGCGCATCGGCAAGCTGCATCGCGGGGGCATCGTCGTAGGCGTCGCAAGCCACGACGTACGCGCCGAGCCGCTTGGCCGAGATGACGAACTCGCGCCCGAGTTCGCCCGAGCCGAGGAGGAGAAACTTCGCGGTAAATGCCATAGCCGCCGCCTAAACCGAAAGCGGGGCAGTGGCCAAGCCCGATGGCGCCGCTGTTCGCCCTGCGCCGCCGCCCACGACGCATGCTGCCGCGCGGCGAGCGATGTTCAGGCCCGGCGCCGGTTCTCCGAGTAACCGGGCGCGCATTCGATACGCCCGCGGCCGCGGGCGAGCGCACGGACCAGCGCAAGTTCGGCGCGCTGCAGCGTCGCATCGGCGCTGCCGCCGATTTCCGTCAGCCCGACGCAGGGGCGCAAGTCGATCTGCGACTCCTCGCCCGGCGCATGGATCGCTTCGGCCAGCGCATCGAGCACGTCGCGCACGATGCCCTCCGCTTCGCCCGGCTCGTCCCCCGGGATGAGCACCGCAAACCGCTCGTCGCCGATCCGCGCAAGGATATGATCGCGCTGCAGCAGATCGCGCAGCAGCCCCGCGGCGGCGGCAATCACCCTGTCGCTCGCGCTCGCCCCGTGGCGCAGTCCGATCCGCCGCACATGCCCGATGTCGAGGATCGCCAGCGAGCCGCCGCGCTTGCGCCGTACGAGGTGGCGCAGCATGACCTGAAACGCGCGCCGATTGGCGAGCCCGGTGAGCGGATCGGTGAGTGTGGCGGCGAACAGCTTTTCCTCCAGCGCGCGCCGCTCCTCGATCGAGCGCATGATGCCGATCGCACCGTAGGCGATCCCGTCCGCGTCGAGCAGCGGGCGCAGCTGGAGGGTGTACCAGGTCGCGCCGCCCTCGGCATTTCGCGCCGCGAACTCGAACCATCCGGTCGCGCTGCCGCCGCGCATGACCACCTCGAGGAAAGCGCGCAGCCGCTCCGCCTGGGCGGGTTCGGCGAGGTCGGCGAGGTGCGGCGCGATCAGCGCGCCCGGCAGCTCGATCCCCAGCCGGTCGATCGCGGCCGACGCATGGACCACAAGTCCTTCGCGATCGACCTTGATCACGATATCGCAATCGGTCTCCGCAAGGAGGCCGTACAATGCCGCCCCTTCGTGAAGGGTGAAGTCTTCCACCATACGAATTATGCCCCCGAGCCCCAGCTCATTTCGAAATATTCAAACGAAACGACCTTCAATCCAAGCCACATCGTTTAAGCTCGAAGCTCAAGTTCGGTGCGACCTTAAGTTAATTTCGTAAACTAACCTTGTTAATTACCGAATCAACTTAAGATCAATATTAACCAAGACACTGCATTTGTGGGAGTCATTTCGCGAACCTGCTGTTCGGCCTTCGCCGTCACAGTTCGATCATGATCCGGACCTTGCCCGGTTCGGTGCCGAAGGCGCGGGCGATCGACTCGCGGCTGCGCGCGAGCAGCTCGCGCGCCTCGGCGTTGTCGTGAACGTCGGCCAGCTCCGCCTGGGACACGCCCAGAACCTCGGCGATCGCTTCGATCCGGCTCTCGATCGGCCGCGCCTTGCCCTTTTCCCAGGCCCAGACGGTCGGCTTGCTCACCTCGAGCTGGTCGCCGAGCTGCGCCAGAGTAAGCCCGCGCTCCTTGCGCAGGCGCTGGAGCCGCGCGCCGAACGATTCGCCCGGCTGATGCGCCAGCCCCAGATCGAGGCCGACTTCGCTGCGCAGTTGGGCCGCCGAGAGCGCGGCTTCGGAGATCGGCTCGTCGAAGCGGCAGCCGTAGAGCGCGCCGCTGGTCCACACGACATGCGCAGTGGTCACGCCAACGTGCGGCAGGTCGATGTCGAGCGCATCGCCGACGGTCAGGGTGTTGTCGCTCTCGAGCAGCAGCCCGGTGGTCGAGGCGTTGTGGACCTGCACCGGCTGCGCGCCGCCCGGAGCGCGTTCACCCACCGTCTCGAAGCGCAGCGTACGCCGGGGCGCCCCTCGCTCGCCCTCGGTCCGATCGCCTTCGGGCTCCGCCGCCTGTTCCAGCCGCGCCGTGATCGCCATGTGCCACTCCTTTGTCAGGAGCAGGAGTCGGCGTTGCGGGTTAAGGAATGGTTAGCCGACGGGATCAATGCGGCTAACCGCGCTCAGGCGGCGGTGTCCTCGTCGGCGTCGAGCCCGTAGGCGGTATGGAGCACGCGCACCGCCAGCTCGGTCTCGTCCTCGTCGATCATCACGCTGACCTTGATCTCGCTGGTGGAGA
>CAMPIA010000265.1 GCA_946886175.1 uncultured Altererythrobacter sp. | reverse complement strand
GAACCTGGGCGTCACGCCCGAGGTCAAGGATGCGCTGTGGTCGGCGCTCGGCAGTCTGGCGTCGGCTCCCCCCGCGGAGCGCACGCTGACCGGGCTCATGCTGCTGCTGCAATCGGCGCCGCTGCGCGCCGCGCTCGCGCCGTACACGCTCGAAGGGCCTTACGGCGCGCTGCTCGATGCGAGCGAAGACCGCCTCGCGCTCGGTCACGTCCAGTGCTTCGAGACCGAGACGCTGATGGACCGCCCGGGCGCGGTCATGCCGGTGCTGACTTACCTGTTCCACCGGCTCGAGGAGCGCTTCGACGGCTCGCCGACCCTGCTCGTGCTCGACGAGGCCTGGCTCTACCTCGACAACCCGCTGTTCGCCGCGCGCATCCGCGAATGGCTCAAGGTGCTGCGCAAGAAGAACGTCGCGGTGGTCTTTGCGACCCAGTCGCTCGCCGACATCGCCGGGAGCTCGATCGCGCCGGCGATCGTCGAATCCTGCCCGCAACGGATCTTCCTGCCCAACGACCGCGCGATCGAGCCGCAGGCGCGCGCGGCCTACGAGCGCTTCGGGCTCAACGCGCGGCAGGTCGAGCTGATCGCGCGCGCGACGCCCAAGCGCGACTACTACCTGCAATCGCGGCGCGGCAACCGCCTGTTCGATCTCGGCCTCGGGCCGATCGCGCTCGCCTTGTGCGGCGCGTCCGATCCCGCCTCGCAGCGGCGCATCGACGCGGTGCTCGCCGCGCACGGCGCGGCCGGGTTCGCGCGCGGCTGGCTCGAGGCCTGCGGCCTCGATTGGGCGGCCCGCGCGCTCGAGGACTTTCCCGTTTTCCCCCAGCCTGAAGGAGACATGTGATGAAGACCTTGCTCACCGCCGGCGCGCTCGCCGCCGGGCTGCCGCTGGCGCTCGCCTTGCCCGCCGCGCCCGCCGCGGCGATCCCGGTGTTCGACGCGAGCAACTACGCGCAGAACCTGCTCCAGGCGGCGCGCGCGCTCGAACAGATCAACCACCAGATCGAATCCCTCCAGAACGAGGCCCGGATGGTCCAGTCGATGGCCCGCAACCTCGAGCGGATCGACTTCCCGCAGCTCGAGCGGATCAACGACGCGATGCAGCGCATCGAGGACCTGATGGCCCAGGCCCAGGCGATCGACTTCCGCGTCGCCGACCTCGACCGCCGGGTCGGCGAGCTGTTCCCCGGCGCAGCGGGCAATGCCTTGCCGCGCAACGCGCGCGTGGCGCAGGCGCGCGAGCAGCTCGAGGCCGCCACGGCCGGCTACCGGCACGCGATGGTCGTGCAGGCGCAGGTCGCCGAGAACCTCGCCGAGGACGCCGGCCTGATCGACGCGCTCGTCGCGCGCAGCCAGGGCGCGACGGGCGCGCTGCAGGCGCAGCAGGCGGCGAGCCAGCTGCTGGCGCTCGGGGCCAAGCAGCAGGTCCAGCTGCAGGCGCTGCTCGCTTCGGAGTTCCGCGGCGAGGCGATCGAGCGCGCGCGGCGGGTCCAGGCCGAGGCCGACGGCAGGGCGGCGACGCGCCGGTTCCTGTCGCGCGGCCGCGCCTACGCGCCGGCCGAGGACTGACACCGGCCGGCTGACGCCTGACGGCGCGGCGCTCTCGCGCCGCGCCGGCCGCGGGGCTCCCGCACCCCCCTGGGGAGCCCCGCGGCATCCTTCCACCCTCCGCCGTTCGGCAGCACCGGGACTTTGCGAAGATGGACGACCTTTCCGTCATCGACCGTTTCATGCAGGCCTTCGTCGCCTACATCGACAGCGGGTTCGGGCTGCTCGGGCCCGACGTGGCCTTCCTCACCACCGTGCTGGTCGGCATCGACGTGACGCTCGCCGGGCTGTTCTGGGCCATGGGCGGCGAGGACGACGTGATCGGCCGCTTCCTCAAGAAGATCCTCTACGTCGGCGCCTTCGCGCTGATCCTCGGCAGCTTCCCGGTCCTGGCCGAGGTGATCTTCCGCTCGTTTGCCGGGCTCGGCCTCACCGCGGGCGGCGGCGCGATGACCGCCGACGACCTGCTGCGCCCGGGCTATGTCGCCGGCACCGGGTTCGAGGCCGCCAAGCCGATGCTCGACGAGGTCGCCGAGATGATCGGGTTCGTCGGCTTCTTCGAGAACTTCCTCGCGATCGCGGTGCTCATGATCGCCTGGCTGGTGGTCGTGCTCTCGTTCTTCGTGCTCGCGGTCCAGCTGTTCGTGACCGTGATCGAGTTCAAGCTGACCGCGCTCGCCGGGTTCGTCCTGGTCCCGTTCGCGCTGTGGAACCGCACCAGCTTCCTCGCCGAGCGCGTGCTCGGCAACGTCGTCGCCTCTGGGATCAAGCTCATGGTGCTGGCGGTGATCGTCGGCATCGGCTCGGGGTTCTTCGCCGAGTTCGTCGGCGCCGTCGGCGGCGACGAGACCGACCTTGCCGAGGCGATGAGCCTGGTGCTCGGCAGCCTCGCGCTGCTCGGGCTCGGCGTGTTCGGTCCCGGCATCGCCTCGGGGCTCGTCGCCGGCGCGCCGCAGCTCGGCGCCGGGGCGGCGCTCGGCACCGCCGCCGCGGCGGCGGCGACGCTCGCGGCGGGCGGGGGCGCCGCCCTCGCCGGCGCGCGCGGGGTGGCCGGAGGCTCGATGGCCGCGCTGCGCGCGGGCACGGCGATGGGTTCGGCCGCGTCGACCGCCTACCGGCTCGGCCAGGAGACGTCCGGCTCGGGCAGCGTCGGCGCCGGGCTCAAGGGGGTCGGCAGCGCCGCGGCTTCGATCGCCAGGACGAAACTGGGCGAGGCCGGCGGGTT
>CAMPIA010000264.1 GCA_946886175.1 uncultured Altererythrobacter sp. | reverse complement strand
GGCGGTCGGCCAGGCCGAAGCGGTCGCGCGCTCGAGCGACCTGTTCACCCGGCCCGATCTCGCGCTCGACGGGGTCTTCCCCGAGTACTATTTCTACGATTGCCATTCGTGCCATCGCCCGATCGGCGACGGGCCGCGCGCGCAGATCACCTTCGAGACCAATCCGGCGCGGCCGATTCCCTACGGCATGGCGCCCTTCAACGACGAGAACGCGATCATGCTCTCGGCGGTCTCGCGCGCGCTCGCGCCGGGCCGGGCGGAGGCGTTCGACGCCGCGAGCGAGGATTTCCACCGGGCGATGGGGCAGGGCCGCGAGGAAGCGGTGGCCGCGGCGCAGCGCCTGCGAGGCGAGGCGGCGGCGCTGTCCGACGCGCTGGCGCAGCGCAGCTACGGTGGGAACGACGCGTTCACGGTGATCGCCGCGATTTCCGATCGCGCGACCGCGCCGCGCTTCACCGACTATGCCGGCTCGGCGCAGGCGGTGATGGCGGTCGACACCCTGCTCAATTCGATGGTGCGCGAAGGGCGGGTAACCACCGGCGCAGCCGCCGGGATCCGGGCCGATATCAACCGCGCCTACGCCGCGGTGCGCAGTGCCGAAAGCTACGAACCGGCGCAGTTCCGAGCCGCGCTCGGCCAGGCGACCCGCGCGATCGGGGCGCTGCGCTGATGCTGCGGCGGGGCGCGATCTCGGCGGTGGCGGCAGCGGCGCTGGCGCTCGCCGGATGCGGCGGTGGCGGCAGCGGGGGCGGTGGCGAGAGTCCGCCGACGCAGGGCCCGACCCCCACGCCAGCTCCCACACCGGGCGCGGTCTATGCGCGTCCGGCGCAGGAATCGCTCTCCGCCGCCGACGTGCAGCGCGTGCTCGCGCAGGCGG
Organism: uncultured Altererythrobacter sp.; assembly: GCA_946886175.1. The sequence goes on along the minus strand of CAMPIA010000264.1, from coordinate 1,908 downwards.
TGGGCGAAGCGCAGGCGCGCGGGCAACCCTCGGTGGTCGCGGTGACCGACCGCGTGGGCAACGTGCTCGCGGTGTTCCGGATGACCGGCGCGCCCGACACCACCACCGTCAGCCGTCGCCAGATCGGCGGGATCGCCGCCGCGGGGCAGGAACTCGGCCTTCAGGGTGCGAGCGTGCCCGCGGTCACCGCCGCGATCGCCAAGGCGATCACCGGGGCCTATCTGTCGAGCGGCGGCAACGCGTTCTCCACCCGCACGGCGAGCATGATCGTGCAGGAGCATTTCCCGCCCGCGCCGAGCACCGCCGGGCTCGAGAGCGGGCCGCTGTTCGGGGTGCAGTTCAGCCAGTTGCCCTGTTCGGACCTTTCGGCGCGGATGAGCGACGGGCTGATCGGCCCCAAGCGTTCGCCGCTGGGGCTTGCGGCCGATCCGGGCGGGTTCCCGCTCTACAAGAACGGCGTGGTCGTCGGCGGGATCGGCGTGATGGGAGACGGCGACTACGGCTTCGACCCGAACGTGCTCGACGTCGATGCCAGCGACGAGGAGGCGATCGCGCTCGCGGGAACGCAGGGGTTCGCGCCGCCGGTCGAAATCCGGGCGGACCGCATTCCGGTCGACGGCTCGACCTTGCGCTACAGCGACATGACGGCCGGTGACCTCGCACCGCTGCAGACGAGCTTCGGCGCGGTCAACGGGCCGGCGGGCGGTCTGGTCGCGGTCGCCGGCTATAGCGACGGCACGCTGCGCGCAGGCACCGCCTACGGCAGCGAGACATCGGGCATCCGCGCCGCGCGCTCGAGCGAGTTCGCCAATCCCGACGCCTTCGTGCTCACCGACGGCAACGGCGCCAACCGCTACCCGATCCGCGGCGGCACCGATGGCGCCAGCGTCGCCCAGCCGCTCTCGGCGGCCGAAGTGCGCACGATCCTCGAACAGGCGTTCGCCGTGCTGTCGCGCGCACGTGCGCAGATACGCCGCCCGCTCGACAGCCGGATGCAGGCCACGATCAGCCTGGTCGACACCCACGGGCGGATTCTCGGCATCGTGCGCTCGCCCGACGGACCGATCTTCGGCACCGACGTATCGCTGCAGAAGGCGCGCACCGCGGCGTTTTTCTCCAACCCGGTCGCGGCGCAGCAACTGCTTGCGACCCCCGGCGGCATTCCCGACTATGTCCAGCGCGCGAGGACCTTCCTCGGCGACCCGAACGCGCTGACCGGCACCTTCGCCTTCGCCGACCGCTCGGGCGGCAATCTGTCGCGGCCCTATTTCCCCGACGGCGAAGTCGGCCGCGCGCCGGGACCGTTCTCGGTCGAGCAGTCGGCGCGCTTCAGCCCCTTCGCGGTCGGATTGCAGACCGATCTGGTCGCGGGCAACGTGGTCCAGCACCTCGGCTTCGTCGCCAGCGGCGGCGCGAGCCCCGACACGCCGCGCGGCTGCACCGGGGTGCCCGACGCACCCGGCGGAACCAAGCGGATCGCCAACGGCATCCAGATATTCCCCGGCTCGGTGCCGATCTATCGCGGCGGGCAGCTGGTGGGCGGGATCGGCGTTTCGGGCGACGGCATCGATCAGGACGACATGGTCAGCTTCCTCGGCCTCCACAACGCAGGGGTGCAGGTGGGCGGGATCGGCAACGCGGCCAAGGATATCCGCGCGGACCGGATCGTGGTCGATGTGAACGGCCGCCCGGTCCGGCTGCGCTACGTCCAGTGCCCGTTCGCACCCTTCCTCGACACTTCGGACCAGAACGTCTGCGAGGGGCTCTGATGAGCCCTTACGTGCTCCTGCCGCTGGTCCTCCAGGCGCCGCCGCCCGACGTGCCGAGCGACGAGGAGGCCGCGCAGCAGGTCGAGCCGCCCAGTTCCTCAAAAGGCTCGCGCGCTACGGAGGAGGGTGAGCCCTATCC
>CAMPIA010000263.1 GCA_946886175.1 uncultured Altererythrobacter sp. | reverse complement strand
AGGCGGTGCAAGGTTTTGCAAACAGGAGGAGTTCTAGGATGGACTGGATTGTCGCTATAATCGTCGGCGGCATCGCCGGCTGGCTCGCCAGCCTCGTGATGAACCGCGACGCTTCGATGGGTATCTTCTGGAATGTCGTCGTGGGCTGCATCGGCTCGGTGGTCGGCAACCTGATCGCCAACCAGTTCGGCTGGGGCGGGACGGTGCAGGATTTCTCGCTCACCGGCCTGATCATCGCCTTCATCGGCGCCGTGGTCCTGCTCGCGATCGTGAATCTGGTCCAGCGCGGCCGCGTTCGCTAAGCATTAGAAAGTTTTCCGGAAGGGGCGGGTGCGGCATGGGCCGCGCCCGCCCTTTTTGCGTGTGCGGTCATTCGTCGGGCGCATATGCCCCCGGTCGAACTGCGCATTGCCGCGCGCGATGCCGGGGTCTACAGGCAATCGGACTATTGCCAGAAGTGAGTTATAGAGATAACACACTTCGGGTTTCTGAAGACTGAGAGCGCGATGAACTACGAGACTTCCGTGTCGGCGGAATCGGCCGAAAGCTATCCTGCCGACCTGATCGACGAGGGCGAGGCGCGCGCTTCGCGCCGTCGGCGCTGGATCATAATCGCGCTGGTCGTGCTGGCCGTGCTCGCCGGGGTCGCGTTCTTCGTCGCGCGCGGCGGAGAGAACGGCGGCGTCGGCGCGGGCGACGAGCAGTCGCAGGCGCCGGTCGTCACCGTGGTGACGCCGGGCCGGACGACGATCGCGGGCGAGGTCGAGGCATCGGGCACGCTCGATGCACGCCGGCCGCTGCCGGTCGGCTCGGTCGGCGAAGGCGGGCGGGTGGTCTCGGTCCCGGTCGACGCCGGCGACTGGGTGAACCAGGGCCAGGTGCTCGCGGTGCTCGACCGATCGGTGCAGGTGCAGCAGATCGCCAGCGCGCGCGCGAGCATCAATGTCGCCGAAGCCGATGCGGATCTGGCGCAGGCCAATCTCGACCGCGCGCTCCAGCTGGTCGAGCGCGGGTTCATCTCGAAGGCGGAAGTCGATCGCCTGACCGCGACGCGCGACGCTGCGCGCGCGCGCGTTCAGGTCGCGCGGGCGCAACTCGGCGAGCTGCAGGAACGCACCGCCCGGCTCAATATCTACGCGCCGGCCGCGGGCCTCGTGCTCAGCCGCAACGTCGATCCGGGGCAGACCGTGGCCGGCGGCGGCGAGCCGCTGTTCACCATCGCCAAGGGCGGCGAGATGGAAATGCTCGCAAAAGTCAGCGAATCCGATCTCGCCAAGCTCTCGGTCGGCACCAACGCCACCGTGACCCCGGTGGGCATGGACAAGAGCTTCACCGGGCAGATCTGGCAGCTCTCGCCGACGATCGAGGAGCTGACCCGGCAGGGCACCGCACGCATCGCGCTGACCTACGCCCCCGGCTTGCGGCCCGGCGGCTTCGCCACCGCGACCATCGGCAGCGGCACGATCGTCGCGCCCATGCTGCCCGAATCGGCGATTCTGTCGGACGATGAGGGCAGTTACGTCTACGTCATAAACGACGAGAACAAGGCGCAGCGCCGCGCGGTCAAGACCGGCCTCGTGACCGATAAGGGGATCGCGATCGTCGAGGGGCTGAACGGAACCGAAAAGATCGTCCTGCGCGCCGGCGGCTTCCTTACCGAAGGCGAAACGGTGCAGCCGAAACTCGCCGGGGCGGACGGGAACTGAGTCGATGAATTTCCGCAATATCTCCGCCTGGTCGATACGCAATCCGGTCATTCCGCTGGTGTTCTTCACGGCGCTGCTGCTGGCCGGCCTGTTGTCGTTCGCGCGGATGGACGTGGTCGATCAGCCCGAGATCGAGTTCCCCGCGGTCAACGTCTCGATCTCGCAGCCCGGCGCGGCGCCGACCGAGATCGAGAATCAGATCACCCAGCGGGTCGAGGCGGCGGTGCGCGCCATCAACGGCGTGAAAACGATCAATTCGACCGCCAGCGAGGGGAATTCGGAGACCTTCATCGAATTCGAGATCGGCATCGATCCGAACGACGCGACGGTCGAGGTCAAGAACGCGATCGACCAGATCCGCGGCAGCCTGCCGGACGGGATCATCGAGCCGCGGATTTCCAAGGTCGATATTTCGGGCGGCTTCCTCGGCATTTTCGCGGTCGAAGCCGACGACATGACGCTCGAGCAATTGAGCTGGTTCATCGATGACACGATCGCCAAGCGGTTGCTGTCGGTCGAGGGCATGGCCGAGATCGACCGCTTCGGCGGGGTCGATCGCGAGATCGAGGTCATCATCAAGCCCGAGAAGATGCAGGCGTTCGGGGTCACCGCCAGCCAGATCAACACCGTGCTGCGCCAGTCGAACATCGATGCCGCGGGCGGCGCGGCGGAAGTGGGCGGCACGCGCCAGTCGGTGCGCGTGCTCGGCAGCACGGAGACCGCCTACGAGCTGTCGCAACAGCTGATCCAGCTCGGCGACGGGCGCACCGTGCGGCTGGGCGACGTCGCCACGGTGCGCGACGGCAACAGCGAGCGTTCCTCGATCAGCAAGGTGCGCGACAAGGAAGTGGTGAACTTTGCGATGTCGCGGGCCAAGGGCGCCTCCGACGTCACCGTCTTCGATGCGGCGCTCGAGGAAATCGAAGCGATCGAGGCGGACAATCCGGGCGTGGAGGTCATCCAGCTGACCGACCGGGTGAAATACGTCAAGGAGCAGTACGAGAGCTCGATGGCGGCGATGATCGAGGGTGCGATCCTGGCGGTCGTCGTGGTGTTCTTCTTCCTGCGCGACTGGCGCGCGACGGTGATCTCGGCGATCGCGATCCCGCTCTCGGCGATCCCGA
>CAMPIA010000262.1 GCA_946886175.1 uncultured Altererythrobacter sp. | reverse complement strand
ACGCGATCGCGGCGATGAAGCGCGTCGAGGGCGCGATCGTCGGCGCGGGCACGGTCGTCAACGCGCACGAACTCGATCAGGCGCTTGCCGCGGGCAGCGAGTTCGTCGTCTCGCCGGGCCTGACGGAGCCGCTTGCGCGCGCGGCGATCGACCGCGGCGTGCCGTTCCTGCCCGGAGTTGCCAATGCAGGCGACATCATGCGCGGGCTCGACCTCGGCCTCACGCATTTCAAGTTCTTCCCCGCGATGGCGGCGGGCGGGCTGCCCGCATTGAAGGCGCTTGCGGCCCCGTTCGGTCAGTGCCGCTTCTGCCCCACCGGTGGGATTGGCCCCGGGAATGCCGCCGAATGGCTCGCGTTCGACCCGGTGCTGTGCGTAGGCGGAAGCTGGGTCGCGCCGCGCGGCAGGCCCGACACCGCCGAGATCGAGCGGCTCGCGCGCGACGCGGCGGCGCTAACACGTTAACCTTTGGCGGATCCGCGTCCCCGCGCGGGACGCGCTTGGCGGCAGGCTGGTAGTTAACGGCCCGCAGGCGCATAGCGCCCTTCATGGACCCGATGCTGAAATGGATCGGCGGAGCGACCGCCGCAATCGTACTCCTGCTCGGCGGCGCGACGCTGGCGAGCGGGATGCTGAGCCCGGCCGAGCCCGCGGTGCAACAGGCGCCGCCGATCGAACAGGCGATCCCGGTCGACAAGGCGGCGCTCGAGGCCGCGCCTCAATCCGATACAGAGGCCGATCCGGCGACCGATCCTATGACCGAGACGGCGGCCACCGCGGCCCCGGCGCCGAAGACCGAACGCTTCGTCGTCAAGCGCATCCTGCCGATCGACGGCCCGATCAAATACGGCGAATGGCACTGGGACGACGAGGGCGTGCCCGAGGGCCCGCTGGTCATTACCGTCGATCTCGACGCGCGGGTGATCTCCGTCTTCCGCAGCGGCTACGAGATCGGCGCGGCCGCCGCGATGCTCGGCACCGACGAACATCCGACCCCCACCGGCACTTTCCCGATCCTCTCCAAGGAGCGCCACAACGTTTCGGAGAAATACGGCGACGCGCCGATGCCCTGGACGCTGCGCCTGACGCACGACGGCGTGGCGATCCACGGCGGGTCCGAAGTCGAGAACGGCTATGCCAGCCACGGCTGCATCGCGATCCCCGACGAGCTCGCCCGCCGCCTGTTCGCGGTCGCCAGCAAGGGCGACAAAGTCGTCATCACCCGCGGCGAGATGCTCGCGATGGGCGACTCGATCATTTAACACCGTGCCCCGAGTTTTCCGGGCGAGCCTGGTTGATCGGAAAACCGCTCCATCCCCTGAAATCCTTGTGGAGCTGAATTCAGGAAGCGCCGCCTTTGCGCGGCGCTTCGGGATCCAGTCGCCAGCCGTCGGCGGTGCATTTGCCCGCAACCCCGCCGCAGTTGCCCCCCGAACCGCGCGTGAGCGCTTCGTCGAGTTGCGCGACGGCACCGCCGCGCGGCGCCCCGCCGAGAAGCGCGATCATCTTCGCAAGCACGCGCAGCCGGATCGCGCGCGGACCACTCGGCCGGTAGAGATAGCCGCCCGCCACTTCATCCACCCGCTCCGCCCATTCGCGGTCGGCCGCCCATCGAAGCGCGTCGTCGGCATCGGAGAGATGAGCCGCGCTCGCCGTCAGCGCGGCGATGTCGAGCCAGTCGGCGCCTTCGAGCGCGCGGCGGATTCGCACGCGGTCGAAGCGTTCGTCCCGGTTCGAGGGATCCTGCGCCGCGGCGACGCCCGCGGCGTCCGCCACCGTGCGAAGCTCGGCCCGCCGCCAACCGAGCATCGGGCGCAGCAGCGGCAAGTGGCCGCCCGGCACATGGGTGCGGGCGCGCACGCCGGCGAGCCCGGCGACGCCGCTCGCACGGTTGAGCCGCATGAGCAGCGTCTCGGCCTGATCGTCGGCGTGATGGGCGGTGGCGAGGGCATCGAGCCCGCGTGCGCAAGCCCAGCCTTCCAGCGCGGCGTAACGCGCGCTCCGCGCCGCGTCCTGCAAATTGCCCTCGGCGAGATCGACGCGCAGCGTGGCATGCTCGACACCGAGCCCGCGGCACACATTCGCAACCATCGCGGCCTCGTCCGCGCTCTCGGGGCGGAGCCCGTGGTCGACCGTCGCCGCCTCGATCCGCCCCGGCATCGCGGCCTGCGCGAGAAGCAGCAGGGCGAGGCTGTCGGGCCCGCCGGAAACCGCGATCCCCAACCTGCCCCCTTCGGGCCAGATGCGCGCGAGATCGGCCCGATAACGCTCTACGCGCGCGGGATCGACCGGCGGCCTGTCAATCGCAGGTCACCTTGTCCCGGTTCGCTTCGTACTCGTCCGACAGGCGGCCCGCGGCGATCGCGGCATAAGTGTCGGCGAACTCGGCCAGCGCGATGCAGGCGCGGCTGGTGTCGTTCGAGGCGATCATCGCCTCGGCGAGATAGAGCAGGCTGTCGGGCGCACGCGCGGCCTGCTTGTCCGCCTGGTAGTTGCGCAGGAACCAGGGCGCAGCCTGGTCGGGCTTGCCCCCATCGAGATAAGCGCGGCCGAGCAGGTTGCGGCCGTAGGTGGTGCGCCAGTGATCGGGATACTTCTCGACGAACAGAGCCAGCTGCTGCTGGGCCTCGGGATAGAATCCCGCTTCCCACAGCCGGAAGCCGTAGGAGTATTCGTCGTCGCCCGCATCGTCGGTCTGCGGCTTGGCGATTTCCTGCACCGCGGCGAGCCGCTCGGCGCTCGGCCCGGCGGCGGCCGGCGGGGGTGGAGGCGGCGGGGGCGGCGAGGAGGCGCCGCCGGTCATCGCCGAAAGATTGGTCTGCGCCGCGCTCTCTCCTGC
>CAMPIA010000261.1 GCA_946886175.1 uncultured Altererythrobacter sp. | reverse complement strand
TCGACGCGGGCTACGTGCCCAACGACTACCAGGTCGGCCAGACGGGCAAGATCGTGGCGCCCGAGGTCTATATCGCGATCGGCATCTCCGGCGCGATCCAGCACCTCGCCGGCATGAAGGATTCCAAGACCATCATCGCCATCAACAAGGACGAGGACGCGCCGATCTTCCAGGTCGCGGACATCGGCCTGGTCGGCGACCTGTTCAAGGTCGTGCCGGAACTGACCGAGAAGCTGTGACCGGAGCCGCGGCGCGGTCCGCGGTCAATCGTCGCCGATCGGCCACCGGGCGAGGAGATCGTCGGTGGCCGGATTCTCGATCCGGACCTCGTCCAGCGTAACCGCGACGACGCAGATCGGGCGCTGTTCGATCCCCGCGGGCTGGATGCAGCGCACCGGGCCGCCGCCGGGCAAGCTGTCGATCCGGCCCGATAGCAGCAGCCGGAACCCGCGCGGCGCGGCGAAATCCTCGCGCGGCACCCGCTGGACCGATTCGAACGGGCGACCATCGCGCAGCGCCGCGCGCCGCGTGTCGTCGGCGAAGAATTGCGCGACGGCGAGCGTCTGGCCGGGCAGCGTCACCGGTTCCATCCCGCTCGCCCGCGCCTGGCCCGCGCGCTGCGGGCAATCGCCGCTCGAGGACCACGGCCGTGCGATCCAGAAGCCCTCGATCGCTTCGGCCGGCGCGGCTTCCGCCAAGCCCCAATCGGCGGCGCTCCAGCTCGTCGTGGCGACGTGAAGCCGCAGCGCTTCCTCTTCGGAATCGTAACGCCAGCGCAAGGGGGCGGCGCTGTCCTCCCCCGCCGCGCCCCCGCAGCCGAACGGAACCGCCAGTTCGAACCGGCGGTCGACCGCGTCGTGAACCGCGGCCGGAACCGGCTCGCCCGCGACCAGCGCATCGGTCGCCTCGTTCGCCAGCGCGATGATATCCGCCCGGCCCAGGACACGCACCGGCTCCGGGCTCGGGCTCGGCTGCGGCGCGGGCGTTTCGGCGACCACGGGATCGCTCGGCCCAGGGTCGGGCGCGGTCGAGCGGCCGAGGAAGAAACCGGCCCCGCCGACCGCGATCACCGCTGCGATGCCGCCTGCAATGGCGAGCCTGCTGGTCCGGAGGCTGGGTTCCTGCATGGCAAAGTGATAGCAAAATCGCGCGCGGGCTCCAGACCCCAATCGGGGTTTCTCCTGATTAATCCGTTGACAGCGAAGGTCGCGGGCTCGACGCAAGGGGTCGATGGCGATCGACCAGATCCTCACCCTGCTCGTCCTCGCCGCCGTCGTCGCGGCGCTTATCTGGGACAAGGTCCGCGCCGACGTGGTTGCGCTCACCGGCGCCGCGGCGCTGCTGATGACCGGCGTGGTTCGCCCGGTGGAGGTGCAAAGCGCCTTCGCCAGCCCGGCGATCATCGCGCTCGCCTCGCTGTTCGTCATCGCCTACGCGCTCGAACTCTCGGGGCTGCTCGACCGCGCGATCGTCGGCGCCGTGCGCTTGTGCCAGAAGATGGGCTCGGCGGGCATGTGGCTGCTGATGGTTCTGTGCGGTGCGACCTCCGCGTTCCTCAACAACACTCCGATCGTGGTGCTGAGCGCGCCGGTAGTGCGCGACGTCGCGCTCAAGCTCAAGCTGTCGCCCAAGCGCTATCTGATGCCCTTGTCGTATATCACCGTGCTCGGCGGCTGTTGCACGCTGATCGGCACGTCGACGAACCTGCTGGTCAACGACATGGCGCGGGTGTCGGGCCAGCCGAGCTTCGGCATCTTCGAAATTGCCCCGGTCGGCGTTGCCGTCGCCATAGCGGGCGGTCTCTATCTCTTTCTGGTGAGCGGTCGACTGCTGCGTTACCATGAGGAAAAGGCCGAGAGAGCGGAGCGGCCGCCGCTTCCCGGCCAACTCGAAATGGGCGGCGCACAAGTGGGCGACGCCGACCTGTTCACCGAGCCCCGGCCGTTCGCCCCCGCCAAGGCGGCGATAGCGATGGCAGTGTTCGTCGGCGCCGTCGCGCTCGCCACGATCAACGTCGCGCCGATCGCCGCAACCGCCTTTGCCGGGGCGGTCCTGCTGATCCTGCTGCGGGTGATCACCGCCGACGAAGCCTACAGCGGCCTCAAGGCCGAAATCCTGATCCTGATCGCGGGGATGGTGGTGATCGGCATCGCGATGGAGGAAAGCGGTCTCGCCGCCGAAGCCTCGCAGGTGCTGATCGAGACGGTCGACGGCTTGAGCCCGCTGGTCGCGCTGGTCGTGCTTTATGTGGCGACGCTGATCCTCACCGAGCTGCTCTCGAACGCCACGGTCGCGGTGCTCGTGACGCCGGTCGCCGTCGCGCTGGCGGAAAGCCTCGGGGTCAGCCCGCGCCCGTTCCTGGTCGCGGTGATGATGGCGGGCAGCCTCGCGTTCGCGACTCCGTTCGGATACCAGACCAACGTGATCGTCTACCAGATGGGCGGCTATCGCTACATGGATTTCGTGCGCGTCGGCCTGCCGCTCAACATCATTACCGGCATCGTGGCGATCGTGGCGATCCAGGCGTTCTTCCCGTTCTGATCCCGCGACTTGAGCTCCAGCCCGGCCCCAACGAACGGGCGCTGCAACGCCCGTCACCGATGGTGTGCTGAATTTGCCGGTGCGATGTGAGCATTCGCTGTCGGCAGCTACAGCAGCCCGTCCACCGCGTGGATCGTCACGCCGACCAGCCCGCCCACCAGCGTGCCGTTGATGCGGATGAACTGGAGGTCGCGGCCGACGGCGCTTTCGAGGCGGTCGGTGATCGTGCGAGCGACCCATCGTCGCACAGGTTCCGACACGAGCTGGACGAGCTGGCCGCCGGCGCGAGTCGCCCCGCCGA
>CAMPIA010000260.1 GCA_946886175.1 uncultured Altererythrobacter sp. | reverse complement strand
CTGCTCGACCGTTACGCCGGCGCCGACACGGTCGGCGTCGCCGCTGCGTGGGATACGTGGCGCGCGGCGGAAGAGCGGCTGGAGGGCGCGCGCGCGGCGATCGAGCAGGCCAAGGCCGACCAGGACCTGCTGCTGGCGCATCTCGCGGAGCTGACCGCGCTCGAGCCGCAGGCGGGGGAGGAGGCGCGGCTCGCCGAAACGCGCGCGGCGATGCAGAAGGGCGAGCGGCTTTCGGGCGACCTCGAGGAGCTGCGCCATGTGTGGGAGGGATCGGATTCGCCGCTCGCCAGCTTGCGGGTCGCGGCGCGGCGGCTCGACCGGATTGCGCCCGAACATTCCTTGCTGGCCGAGGCGCTCGCCGCGCTCGACCGCGCCGTGATCGAGGCGGGGGAGGCGGAGGAGAAGCTGATGGCCGCGGCCGAGGCGCTGGTCCACGATCCCGCCGCGCTCGACGCCGCGGAGACGCGATTGTTCGAGTTGCGCGCGATCGCTCGCAAGCACCGCTGCGAGGTCGACGAGCTTCCCGACAAGATGCGCGAGTTCCGCAGCGCGCTCGACAAGATCGAAGGCGGCGAGGCCGAACTCGACGCGTTGGAAGAAGCGGCGAAGGCGGCGGGCGCGCGCTACCGCGAGCGGGCAGGGAAGCTGCACGCGGCGCGCGTCGCGGCGGCGAAGCGGCTCGACGCGGCGGTGGCGGGCGAACTTGCCCCGCTCAAGCTCGACGACGCGCGCTTCCTCACCGCGGTCGGCAAGCTGCCCGAGGAGCGCTGGGGCGCGGCGGGCATGGACAGCGTCGAATTCCTGATCGCGACCAATCCGGGGGCCGATTTCGCGCCGCTCAACAAGATCGCCAGCGGGGGCGAGCTCTCGCGCTTCATCCTTGCGCTGAAAGTGGCCCTGGCCGAGCAGGGCGGTGCCGCGACGGTGATCTTCGACGAGATCGACCGCGGCGTCGGCGGCGCGGTCGCCAGCGCGATCGGCGTGCGGCTCGCGCGGCTGGCGGACGGTGGGCAACTCCTCGCCGTCACCCACTCGCCGCAAGTCGCGGCGAAGGGCCGTACGCACTATCTGATCGCCAAGTCCTCCGAAGGCACCGTGACCAAAACCTCGGTCGCGCTGCTCGACGACGCGGGCCGACAGGAAGAAATCGCCCGCATGCTCAGCGGCGCGGAGGTAACGCCCGAAGCGAGGGCGCAGGCGGATCGGTTGCTGGAGGGGGTATGAGACATGTCGCGCACGGGATCGCATTGTTGATGGCGGCGGGTTGCACTTCGTCCGGGCAGGGGCCCGAGGCGCCGGCGCAAGCCGCCACCGGCGACATGTTCGGGGCCGACATGCACCTCGCGCCGTCCACACCCGATGCGATCCTGCGCTATGCCGAGCATTCGCGCGGGTTTGCCGAGTTGCGGGTGCCCGAGGGTGGTGGGCCGTTCCCGCTCGCGGTGATCTTTCATGGCGGGTGCTGGAAGGCGGGGATCGCCAACCAGGCCTATATGGCGCCGCTGGCGACGCGCTGGCAGCAGCTCGGGATCGCGACGCTCAACGTCGATTATCGCGAGGTCGGCGATGGCGGTGGGTGGCCGGGATCGTTCGCCGACTGGGTGGCGGCGGCGGAGCTGATAGACGAGGTCGCGGAAGACTATCCGATCGACCGCGCGCGGGTGACGCTGGTCGGGCATTCGGCGGGGGCGTTGCCGGCGCAATGGCTGGCGGCGGCGCAAGGCGAGGATGGTCCGCTCGGCGCGCGCGAGCCGCTGAAGGTGCGCGCGGCGATCGTGCTCGACGGGCCGGCGGACGTGGGCGCCGAGAGGGCGGCGTTCGACGCCTTGTGCGAATTCTCCTCGGTCGATCCGTTCATGGGCGGCGGCCCGCCGGAGAAGCCCGCGCGCTACGATGCGATCGCGCCCGGCGCGCACGCCCCGCAGCTGGAGGAACTGCTGTTCGTCCAGGCAGTGCTCCCGCCCGCGCCCGAAGCAGTGCAAGCTGCGATCCGCGCGAGCGGCACACGGCTGGAAATTCGCGCAAACCCGGGCGCGAGCCATTTCGAGATCCTCACCCCTGGCACCGAGATCTACGCAGCGAACGAACCGGCGATACTGGAGGTGCTCCGTGGCCGCTGAAGCCGATGCGAACGGCGAGCGCTATCGCCGCGACGGGTACTGCTTCCTGAAAGAACTGATCCCCGCCGAGGTCGCGAGCGGCCTGCTGGCGCGCATGAAAGGGGATTTCGCCCGGCAGAATGTCGATCTCGCAAGCCTGCGGCAGCAAGGGCCGCTGCTGGCCCAGCCGGCGGTGGAAATCTACGGCTATCACTACCCGCCGTTCGCGAGCTTTCACTGGGGTCTGACCGCGGCGATCCAGAACGAAATCGGCGCGCCGCTGCTGCCGACCTATTCCTATTTCAGGCTCTATCGCGCGGGCGACATCTGCCGGGTGCACGGGGACAGGCCCGCATGCGAGCACAGCCTGTCGCTGACGCTCGGATATGCCGACGACAAACCGTGGCCGCTCGAGATCGCGCGCCGTGCGATCGCCGAACCGTTCGCTCGCGCCGACACCGCGTTTACGGGGGAGGAGGACGCCGTCGCGGTCGACATGGCGCCGGGCGACGCCGTCCTGTATCGAGGGGTCCATCACCATCACGGGCGGACACTCCCGAACCCGAACCGCTGGTCCGCGCACCTTTTCCTCCACTGGGTGGAGCGTGACGGCGAGTTCGCCGGCGAGGCTTTCGACAAGCAGAAGCCGCCGGCGCGGGTCGAGTTCTGAAGCGATGCCGGACCTCGCCGCGCCGCGTCGGAGCGTGATCGACCACCCGCTCGACCGTCCGGTGTGGAACATGCTCACCGGAC
>CAMPIA010000259.1 GCA_946886175.1 uncultured Altererythrobacter sp. | reverse complement strand
GAGCGGGCGCTGCCACAGCGGGCCGAGGAAGGTGTTGTCGATCGCGATCGGGGTCGCGGCGCCGTCGAGCGCGGCGTCGCGCGCATCGCGCACCGCCTCGACATCGACCAGCGCATTGGTGGGATTGCCGGGGCTTTCGAGGTAGATCATCGCGACCTTGCCGCCCTGAGCGTCGGCCTGCGCCTTGGCCTTGGCGAGCACCGCGTCGAGCTGCTCGCGGGTCGCGCCGGCGGGGAAGTCGACGTAAGTCACGCCGAACTTGGACAGCACCTTGGCGACGAAACCCTCGCTCGCGGCGTAGAGCGGGCCCGAATGGACGATCACATCGCCCTTCGCGACATAGGCGAGCATGAGGATGCAGATCGCGGTCATGCCGCTGGAAAACGACAGCGCATCCTCGGCTCCGTCCCAGATCGCGAGACGATCCTCGAGGATTTCCTGGTTCGGCCCGTTGAAGCGCGAATAGACGAGCCCCTCGGCGCCGCCCGGGCGCAAGCCGGTGATGCCTTCGAAATGGCGCTTGCCCGCCGCCGCGTTCTCGAACGCGAAAGTGCTGGTGAGGAAGATCGGCGGCTTCAATGAACCTTCGGACAGCGCGGGCTCGTAGCCGTGACCCATCATCAGCGTGCTGGGCTTGAGCGTGCGCCCGTCGATCTTGGTGACCTCGGGCTTGGGGTTGCGGCGCGGGGTGGGCTTGTCGGTCGAATCGATCGCGTCGGGCATGGGATGTCCTTCCTTGCGTTTCGCTCCCAGGAAGGCAGGAGCTCGATTGGCTGCGCGCGGCGCCCGTCCCTAACCTCCGCAGGAACGCCTCTCCGCCCGGTGCCGATTGCGGGTTCGCGAATATCGCCGGCACGCAGGGTTTTCAACACATGTCAGGTGAGCGCCGCCACTCCCCAGACGCAGGCGACGATCAGGAATATGCCCGCGACGTCGAGCAGCGCGCCCGCGCCGGCCATGCGGGTAATCCGGATGCGGCCGGTCGACCAGGCGATCGCGTTGGGGCCGGTCCCGGCGGGCAGCATGAAGCCCCAGCTCGCCGCCAGCGCCGCGGGCATCGCGAGGAGGATCGGATCGGCCCCGAGCGCGACGACGAGGCTTGCGACCACCGGCACGATCGCGCTGGCGGTGGCGACGTTGCTCGCGAACTCGGTCACCAGCACGACCAGCGCCACCAGCGCCAGCGCGATCACCACCAGCGGAAAGGCCTCGAGCGGCAGCAGCGCCTGCCCGAGCCAGTCGGCGAGGCCCGAAGCCTGCATTCCCGCCGCCAGCGCGAGGCCGCCGCCGAACATCATGATCACGCCCCACGGCGCGCGGTCGGCCTCGCGCCACACCAGCAGCGGGCGGCCGGTGCCGTCGGGCAACACGAACAGCGCGAGCGCGGCGAGGATCGCGATCGTGCCGTCGGTCCACGAGCCTTCGGGCAGCAGCGGCGCGACGAGCAACTGGGTGAGCCAGAGGAGGAAGGTGATCGCGATCACCGGGACCAGGCGCTTTTCCGCGCTGGTCCAGGGCGCGCGATCGTCGATCGCGGCGCGCGCGGCATCGACGTCGAACGGGTGGCCGGCCACGCGCTGCACCCGGGCGATGATCCACGCGGCGAGCGGGATGCCGATCACGACCACGGGCACGCCGTAGAGCATCCACTGGACGAACGTGATCCGTACGCCGGTCATCGAGTCGACCAGCGCGACCGCGATCCCGTTGGTCGGCGAGCCGACGATCGTGCCGAGCCCGCCGATGCTTGCGGCGAAGGCGATCCCCATCGGCAGTGCCCCCGAAAGCCCGTCCTTTTCCTCGGCCGGGACGCCGCCCGCGGCGAGCACCGCGAGCGCCATCGGCATCATGATCAGCGCGGTCGAGGTGTTCGAGATGAACATCGAGAGCAGCCCGGTGCTGACCATGAACGCGAGCAGCAGCCGCGCCGCGCCGCCTTTTGCGCGGGCGGGGCGGCCGCCGACCGTTCGCAGGATCGCGAGGCTGAGCCGCCGGTGCAGCCCGGTGCGCTCGATCGCCAGTGCGATGAACGCACCGCCCAGCAGCAGGAACAGGATCGGCTCGTAATATGCGTTCGCGGTATCCTTCGCGTCCATCACCCCCGCGAGCGGCAGCACGACGAAGGGCATCAGCGCGGTGGCGGTCAGCGGGATCGCCTCGGTCATCCACCATGCCGCCATCAGCAGGACCAGACCGGCGACGACGAACGCCTCGCGCGGCATCCCCGCCGGCGGGGGCAGGACCGCGCTCGCCGCCAGTGCCGCCGCGCCGATGGCGAGCCCGATCCGCTGTGCGCTCAATCCCCGCTCCCCCTCGTCACCCTTGTCACCCTCGCGGGCTAGAGTGCAGGCGGAGCGGGGCGGAGGCAACCGTTATCGCGAGGCAATCAGCCGGGTGCGACGTCGAAGCGCTCGATATGCCAGCGCAACTGTTCGGCGGTGGCGCCCGGCACGTCGTTGACCCGGCGCAGCACGGTGGCGCCGGTCAGCTGCCGGCCCGCGCTGCCGGTGATCGTGGTCGGAACCTCGTAGTAGAGCGAGCCTGCCGCGCCCTCGATCCGTCCGCCCGGCACCGCGACGGTGATCTCGCCGAAGCCGTCGAACAGCGCGGCGAACTCGGCGCGGCTCATGCCGTGCGCGGCGTGGCCGAGCATCGCGTGGGCCTGACCGAACTCCTCCAGCTCGATCGCGCGGGCGAAGCTCAGCAGCACGTTGCGCGCGCCCGTCTCGCCCTTCTTGGCCTCGGGGACGAGTTCGGGCGGGGTGAGATCGGGCGAACCGTCGTCCGCGCGATCGGCGGGCGGGGCGGGCGCGGCGCCCTCGGGCTCGGCAGCCTGCGGGGCCTCTTCCTCG
>CAMPIA010000258.1 GCA_946886175.1 uncultured Altererythrobacter sp. | reverse complement strand
CGCGCCGCATGTTCCGCTTCGTCGATCCGGCGAGCCTGCGCACGCTCGCGCTGCGCTCGGACATGACCCCGCAGATCGGCCGCATCGCCGCGACCGGGCTGGCCGGCGCGCCGCGTCCGTTGCGGCTCAGCTACGCGGGCGAGGTGGTGACGATCCGCGCCGATCAGCTAGACCCGGCGCGCCAGCGGCTCCAGCTCGGCGCGGAACTCGTCGGCAGCGACGGGGCCGAAGCGGCGGGCGAAGTGGTCGCGCTCGCGGTCGAGGCGCTCGCCGCTGCGGGCGGACGCGGCATCTCGGTCGATTTCACCATGCCCGATCTGCTCGATACGCTGGCCGCCGGGCCGCTGCCGATCGCCGACGGGCAGCTCGACGCGGTGCGGCGCGAGCTCGACATGAAGGACGCGGCGGCGCTGCGCCAGGCGGGCGGGGAGGCTTACGTGCCGCTGCTCTACGCCGCGGGCGAGTTCGACGCGGCGATCGCGCGAGTCGCGGAGCTCGACACCCACGGGGTGCTCGCAAGCCGGATCGAAGGGCTGCGCCAGGCGGCGGGGCGCGTTCCCGCAGGCGTGCGCTGCACGCTCGATCCGACCGAGCGGCACGGCTTCGAATACCAGTCGTGGTTCGGCTTCACGATCTATGCGCAAGGGGTGCGCGGCGCGCTCGGGCGCGGCGGCGCCTACTGCATCCGCGGGACCGAGGAATCCGCGACCGGCTTCTCGCTCTACCTCGATGCGCTCGCCGAGGTATCGGGCAGCGCCGCGCCGCGCCAGACCCTGTTCCTTCCCCTCGGCCATAATGTCGAGGTTGCCGCCCGCCTGCGGGCGATCGGCTGGCGCACCGTCGCCGCGCTGTCCGAAGGCGAGAATCCGCGCGCGCTCGGCTGCACGCACCGGCTCGATGCCGACGGTCCGGTGGACGTCTAGCGAACGCCTGTTCAGAAATCCGAGCTGCCGAATCGGCCGACGCCCTGATTGGCGCCGGGCGGATCGAGCACCGAGAGGTCGAGCTTCAGCGGCTCGCCGATCCACCGCGCGAGCCTGGTATGATCGGCCAGATCGTCGTCGGTCAGCGGGTGGACCAGCGCGCGCAATCCCGTCGCTTCGATGGCGGCGGTTACCGCTTCGCAAGAGCGGGCGTCGAAATGCGCCTCGAACTGCGCGATCGGATGCGGCCCCACCGGGTGGTCCATCATCCGCCCGACGAACAATATGGCGTGATCGCGCGCAAAACTCTCCCGCAGCATGGCGGCGGCCGGGCGCTCGTCGGGCGAGTAATAGACATGCGCGTGGAAGGGGGCGTCGGTCTGGATCATCGGCACGTCGCATACCTGCCCGCATCCCGGATGGCTACTGCGTGAGCCTGCGTCGCGGCGGCTGCGCGCTTGCCCTTGCGCGGCCTAGCGCCTAACGCCCGCGGCGTTTGTGCAGCGCAATAGATAGGCATCCCGGACAATGGCCAACGTCACCGTGATCGGCGCCCAGTGGGGCGACGAGGGCAAGGGCAAGATCGTCGACTGGCTCGCCAGCCGCGCCGACGCCGTGGTTCGTTTCCAGGGCGGGCACAACGCCGGCCACACGCTGGTGGTGGGCGAGAACGTGTACAAGCTCAGCCTGCTGCCGAGCGGCATCGTGACCGGCACGCTGAGCATTATCGGCAACGGCGTGGTGCTCGATCCGTGGCACCTCAAGGCCGAGATCGAGAAGCTCGAAGGGCAGGGGGTGACCATCACCCCGGACAACTTCGCGATCGCCGACAATTGCCCGCTGATCCTGCCGCTCCACCGCGACCTCGACGGCCTGCGCGAGACCGCCGCGGGGGCGGGCAAGATCGGCACGACCGGGCGCGGGATCGGCCCGGCCTACGAGGACAAGGTCGGCCGCCGCGCGATCCGGGTGTGCGATCTGGCGCATCTCGACCACCTCGAGCCGCAACTCGACCGCCTCTGCGCGCACCACGATGCGCTGCGCGCCGGGTTCGACCAGCCGCCGGTCGACCGCGAGGGTCTGCTGTCCGAGCTGCGCGAGATCGCGCCATACGTGCTCCAGTTCGCGCAGCCGGTGTGGAAGCGGCTCAAGAAGGTGCGCAAGGCGGGGGCGAAGATCCTGTTCGAAGGCGCGCAGGGGGTGCTGCTCGACGTGGATCACGGCACTTACCCGTTCGTCACCAGCTCGAACACGGTCAGCGGCACGGCGGCGGCGGGTTCGGGTCTCGGCCCTGCCGCCACCGGCTTCGTGCTCGGGATCGTCAAGGCCTACACCACCCGCGTCGGCAGCGGACCGTTCCCGACCGAGCTCGGGGATGAGACCGGCCAGCGGCTCGGCGAGCGTGGCCACGAGTTCGGCACGGTCACCGGGCGCCAGCGCCGCTGCGGCTGGTTCGACGCGGTGCTCGTGCGCCAGTCGTGCGCGATCAGCGGGGTCACCGGAATCGCATTGACCAAGCTCGACGTGCTCGACGGGTTCGAGACGGTCAGGATCTGCACCGGCTATCGCCTGCACGGCAAGATCATGGACTACTTCCCCTCGCACGCCGCCGACCAGGCCGCGGTCGAGCCGATCTACGAGGAGATGGACGGGTGGCAGGAAACCACCGCCGGCGCGCGCAGCTGGGCCGACTTGCCGGCGCAGGCGATCAAGTACATCCAGCGCGTGCAGGAACTGATCGAGACCCCGGTGGCGCTCGTCTCGACCAGCCCCGAGCGCGAGGATACGATCCTGGTGCGCGACCCGTTCATCGACTGACGGCCCCGTCGCACTTACCTCCATTCTTGACTTAATCCTGTTTTGTTCTACCGATGTTCGCAGATATAGCTGCGGAGTCGGAACTCATGGGGCAAACGGATTTCGCTTACGA
>CAMPIA010000257.1 GCA_946886175.1 uncultured Altererythrobacter sp. | reverse complement strand
AGCTGTATGATTACGACATCATCCTGCTCGACCTGAACCTGCCCGACATGCATGGTTACGACGTGCTCAAGAAGCTGCGCGTGGCCAAGGTTCAGACTCCGGTGCTGATCCTCTCGGGCATCTCCGAAATGGATTCCAAGATCCGCAGCTTCGGCTTCGGCGCCGACGATTACGTCACCAAGCCGTTCCACCGCGAAGAGCTGGTCGCGCGGATCCACGCGGTCGTGCGCCGCAGCAAGGGCCACAGCCAGTCGGTCATCCGCACCGGCAAGCTCGCGGTCAACCTCGACGCCAAGACGGTCGAAGTCGACGGCGCCCGCGTGCACCTGACCGGCAAGGAATACGCGATGCTCGAGCTGCTCAGCTTGCGCAAGGGCACCACGCTGACCAAGGAAATGTTCCTCAACCACCTCTACGGCGGGATGGACGAGCCCGAGCTCAAGATCATCGACGTGTTCATCTGCAAGCTGCGCAAGAAATTGAGCCACGCCTGCGGCGGCGAAAACTACATCGAGACCGTGTGGGGCCGCGGCTACGTGCTGCGCGATCCCGAAAGCCAGGCCGAAGCGGCGTAGCTTTTTAGCGCCTCAGGCGCCGGCGGCCGCATCCGCGGCCTTGGCTATCCTCGCTCACACGCCCTTCGGGCGCGTCGCTGCGGGCGCGCGTTCGCGCTTGCGGTCGGCTGGTCGCCGACCGGATATTCCCGCCCATCTCCGTCTCGCGCACTTCCGGTCCGCCACGGCGAGCGGACTTTTTCGAAGATGGCCGTCTGGCGAAATTCCGGTCGGCGAACAGCCGACCGCAAGCATGTCCTGAGCGGCTGGCTTGCCAGCCAGCGAAGGGGCCGACCGGCCGCCCGCAGGGGCCCGCCGAAGGGAGGAACAGCCCCGAGGACGCGCGCCCGGATGGGCGCGCGAAAGGCAAACGACTCCTCCAAACAAACCTTCTTCTTTCAGCACACGTAGCAAATCGCCGCTCGCGCGCCCGGGCCATTCGCCGTAATTGCACCACGAGAACGTCGGCATGAAGGGCGCTCGCGATGGATTGGCTGGGTTTCGATCTTTCCGGGCTCGTGCCCTTCATCGCGATCGGCTTCGCCGCGCAGCTCGTCGACGGCGCGCTCGGCATGGCTTTCGGGGTCATCACCAACACCATGCTGGTCGGCGTGCTCGGCCTTCCTCCCGCGCAGGCCTCGCAGCGGGTCCATGTGGTCGAATGCTTCACCACCGCCACCAGCGGGATCAGCCACCTGCTCCACGGCAATATCGACGGCAAGCTGTTCTTCCGCCTGCTGATCCCCGGCGTGATCGGGGGCGTTGCGGGGGCCTATCTGCTGACCTCGATCGATGCTTCGGCGATCAAGCCGTTCGTGCTCGCCTATCTTGCGGGGATGGGCGTGTATCTGCTCGCGCGCGGGCTGCTCTATCCGCCCAGGGTGCGCGAGGCGAAGCGCGTCGCGCCGCTCGGGCTGATCGGCGGCTTCCTCGACGCGGCGGGCGGCGGCGGCTGGGGGCCCGTGGTGACCTCGAACCTGCTCGTCCAGGGGGCCGAGCCGCGCAAGGTCGTGGGCACGGTCAATTCGGTCGAGTTCTTCCTCACGCTCAGCATCTCGGCGACCTTCATCTTCCAGCTCGGCATCGCCGATCTCGCGGGCGCGACGCTCGGCCTGCTGATCGGCGGCATCGCGGCCGCCCCGTTCGGCGCCTTCGCCGCCAAGCACTTCAGCCCGAAATTGATGCTGATCCTGGTCGGCGCCGCGCTGACGGTGACGAGTGCGTATGGCATCTGGAGCGCACTGGTATAGATTTGATTCACGCGGAGACGCGGAGGCGCAGAGAAGCTTGCGCGAACGACCCGCTTGTTCCTTCCGCGATAGCGGCCCCAGCTTCTCCGGTAGCCGGTGAAGTCCCGCATTCGCGAAAACGATAAACGTTTCGCGCCTGGCGCAATATCCTCTGCGTCCCTGCGTCTCCGCGTGAACCCCCTTCCTCTCGCGAAGCCTCATGGCTATCGCGCGCGCCATGACTGCGAACAAGCCCGGCGATCCCACCACGCTCAACCGGCTCTACGGCCGCAGCCAGGGCAAGCCGCTGCGCGCTGGACAGCAGGCGCTGGTCGATAAGTTCCTGCCGCAGATCGCGGTGCCCGCCGAGGGCCCGGTGACGGCCGCGAGCCTGTTCGGCCAGGATCGCCCGCTCCACTTCGAGATCGGCTTCGGCGGCGGCGAGCATCTCGCCTATCGCGCCGATCTGCTGCCCGATCACGGCTTCATCGGCGCCGAGCCGTTCGTCAACGGGGTGGCGCAGGCGCTGGTCCACGTCCGCGACGGCGGCCTCGCCAACGTCCGCCTGCATCACGGCGACGCGCTCGAGGTTCTCCAGCGCATCCCCGACGGATCGCTGACGATGCTCTACCTGCTCCACCCGGACCCCTGGCCCAAGGCGCGCCATGCCAAGCGGCGGATGATGAACGACGGCCCGGTTGCGCTGTTCGCGGCCAAGCTAAGGCCCGGCGGCGAGTTTCGCTTCGGCACCGATCACCCGGTATATCTGCCCCACGCGCTCTCGGTGATGCGTCGTCACACCGACAGCTTCGAATGGCAGGTGGAGAATCGCTCGAGCTGGGAAACCCGCCCGGGCGGCTGGTGCGAAACCCGCTACGAGAGCAAGGCGCGCACGGTGTACGGTCACGAGGTCTGGTATTTTCGATTCAAGCGACGCTAGAATACGAAATCGTTGTAAAACAATGTACTTAGGCAAATCGTCCTACGCCAGAATAGCCTCCATTTCGCTCCTTTTTCCGCTTGCGTGATTACCCGGTGATTGCCAGAAAAGGGACACGAGGTTCCGGATGGCAACAGGAAAAATCAC
>CAMPIA010000256.1 GCA_946886175.1 uncultured Altererythrobacter sp. | reverse complement strand
GTGCTGTTCTGGTGGATGATGCGCACCGGCCTGGTCGATGCCGCGATGGGCACCGCGGGAGAATTGGGCGAGGGGGATGCGCGGGCGTGAACCTAGGTCCCAGATGCCCGGAATGCGGCGCGCGCATTCCCCTTAAGCGAACGCAATGGAAGCTAGGAAAGGCTTTCGCCTGCGACGACTGCGGAACAGCGCTCGTGATTCCGAAACAGTATTATTTCACGCTCGCCGCGATCGCCGGCTGGTACGCGGTCAAGCCGGATAATGGTTCCGTGTGGGTGCATGTTGCGACCCTTGCGCCTTTCCTCGCTGGCGCCGCGCTTTACAGCGTGACCTTGAAGCCCCGCAGGGTCAGTCGGGCAACTCACCGTTGAGGCCCAACACCACGCCCGCTAGGTAGAGCGAGCCCGCGATCAGAACCGGCAGGCCGTCGCCCGGCAGCGCAGAGAGGGCGCTCGGTACATCGATCGCCGCGCGCGCCGCGGGACCGAAGGCTTCGGGCGGGTAGTGATCGTGGCCCGGCACCGGCACGGCCGTGAGGGTGGCGAGGCTCGGCGCGAGCGGGCCGATCAGCGCGGCCGGGTCTTTCCCCTCGATCATGCCGATCACGAGGTGCAGGCGTTGCCCGGCGAAGTGCTGCGCGAGGATCGCGCCCGCGCTGGGGTTGTGGCCGCCGTCGAGCCAGACTTCGCGCTCGCCCGAGAGCGGACCGGGCGCGAGGCGCTGGAGCCGCGCGGGCCAGATGGCGGAGCGGATGCCCTCCGCCATCGCAGCGGTCGAAACGGGCAGGGCATTCTGGTGCCGCAGCATCGCCACCGCGAGCGCGGCGTTCTCGGGCTGGTGCGGGCCGGGCAGCGTGGGTAGCGGCAGCGCGAGCGCGCCGTGACGGTCGGCATAGCGCAGTGCGGCGTGTTCGACGCTGGCGTGCCATTCGCGCCCGCGCATCGCGAGCGGAGCGGCGGCGTTCATCGCCGCGCGTTCGATCTCGTTCGCCGCCTCCTCGGGATAGGACTGCGCCACCAGCGGTACGTCCCGCTTGGCGATGCCCGCCTTCTCGAACGCGATCCGCGCGAGCGGGATCGTGGGCGTCCCTTCTTCGGGCGCGAGCAGGAAGCGCTCGTGGTCGATGCCGAGCGCGGCGATTCCGCAGACGGCGGGGCGGGGGATCACGTTGGTCGCGTCGAACCGGCCGCCGAGGCCGACTTCGACCACGCAGGCATCGGCGGGCACGCGCCCGAATTCGGCGAAGGTCGCGGCGATGGTGACTTCGAAAAAGCTGGGGGCGAGGTCCTCGCCCGCATCGAGCACTTCGGCCAGCACCTTGGCCAGCCGCGCATCGGAAATCAGCTCGCCCGCCAGCCGGATGCGCTCGTTGTAGCGCACGAGGTGCGGGCTGGTGGCGGCGTGGACGCTATGCCCCTCGGCCTCGAGCATCGCGCGCAGGAAAGCGCAGGTCGAGCCCTTGCCGTTGGTCCCCGCGACATGGAACACCGGCGGCAGCGCGAGGTGTGGGTCGCCGAGCCGCGCGAGGAGCGCGCGGATCGTCTCGAGCCCGAGGCGCCCCTGCGGCACGGCGAGCGCCGCCAGCCGGTCGAGCTGGGCCTGCACGGCGGGGTCGGCGGAGGTGGCGAAGTCTTTCATGTATCCTCCCAGCCCATCGACAAGCTCAGGCGGGGAGGATCAGGCAGCCGCCCTCGGTTGCAAGTAATCGAGCACGCTCGCCAGTGTGTCGCGCAGGTCCTTTCGCTCGACGACCATGTCGACCATGCCGTGCTGGTGCAGGTACTCGGCGCGCTGGAAGCCTTCGGGCAGCTTTTCGCGGATCGTGTCCTGAATCACCCGCTGGCCCGCGAAGCCGATCAGCGCGCCGGGCTCCGCGATCTGCACGTCGCCGAGCATGGCGTAGCTCGCAGTGACGCCGCCCGTGGTGGGATCGGTCAGCAGCACGATATAGGGCAGGCCGGCTTCCTTCAGGCGGCGCGTCATCACGGTCGCCTTGGGCATCTGCATCAGGCTCAGAATGCCCTCCTGCATCCGCGCGCCGCCCGCCGCGGTGACGACGATATAGGCGCATTTTCGCGTCAACGCGCGCTCGGCGCCCTGGCAGAAGGCGGTGCCCACCGCCATGCCCATGCTGCCGCCCATGAAGCCGAAATCCTGCACGCCGACCACCGCCGGGCGGCCCTCGATCGTGCCCGAGCCGACCGAGAACGCATCGCGGTGGGGGTTCTTGGCGCGCGCCGCCTTGAGCCGGTCGGTGTACTTCTTGGTGTCGCGGAACTTGAGCGGGTCCTCGGCGACCTCGGGCTGCCTGAGCAGGTCGTAACCGTCGTCGAGCAACTGGCTGAGCCGTTCGTCGGCGCCGATGCGCCCGTGGTGGCCGCAGCGCGGGCAGACCTTGAGGTTCTCCTCGTATTCCTTGGTGAACAGCATTTCCGAGCAGCCGGGGCATTTGACCCACAGCGATTCCTCGGTCGAGCGCTTGGCCACGAAGGGCAGCGAATTGCGGACGCGGGTGAACCAGTTCATGGGCTGGGCCTTTACATCACGATTTTCGTCATTGCGAGCCTCGCGAAGCGAGGCGTGGCAATCGATGGACCGAGCCTTCAGCCGCCGCGCTGGTCGTGAGATCCGCCCATGGATTGCCGCGCGGCTGCGCCGCTCGCAATGACGGGCGGGTTAGCGGGCGGCGTGGATCGCCTCGGCCAAGGCCGCGGTGAGCTTGCGCAGATGCTCGGGCGCGTCCTTGCCGTGCGCGCCCACCAGCTCGACCAGTGCCGAGCCGACCACGACACCGTCGGCCACGCGGGCGATGGCGGCGGCCTGCTCGGGCGTGCGCACGCCGAAGCCGACCGCGACGGGGAGATCGGTGGCGGCCTTGAGCC
>CAMPIA010000255.1 GCA_946886175.1 uncultured Altererythrobacter sp. | reverse complement strand
GCGATCAGCGGGCCGTGGCTGGCGTAGCTGCTTTCGGTTTCGCCCGGAGCACGCACAGAGAGCAAAAGGGTTTTCTCACTCCCACTTCCTTCTCCCTTCGCTGCTTCCTCCGCGCGAAACCCTCTTCCTTCCCGCCATCTGCGGACAACAACGGCTTGTCCCCGCCGCGCTCCGCCCGCATGATCGGCGCATGCCTTCGCTGTTCTTCGCTTTCATCGCAGTGATGCTGGGCACGATCGGCAGCCGCGACCAGCTGATCGTCGCGCATTTTTCGAGTGCTTCGAAGCGGGGGCCCGGCGTGCTCGCCGCCGCTATCGTCAGTGCCACCCTTTCGGCGATGGCGATGGCGCTCGCGGGGCAGGTGATCTCCAGTCTCCTGCCCGATGCGGCGAAGACAATGCTGGTGGCGATCGCGCTGCTGTTCGCCGCGATCGAGCTCGCCTGGCCCGCGCGCCACCACGCGCCCGAAGAGCCGACCCGCTCGCTTGCCGCGATCATCATCGTGTTGATGGCGCGGCAGGTCGGTGACGGGGCGCGCTTTCTCGTGTTCGCGATCGCGGCGGCGACCGGCGCGCCGGTGCTGGCCGGGGTCGGCGGCGCGCTCGGCGGGGCGCTGGCGCTCGCGGCGGCATGGGCCGCGGGCGAAGCGACGCTGGACCGTGTGCCACTGCGTGCGATGCGGCTGGCGCTCGCGGCCGGCGCGCTGGTCATGGCGGTCGTCGCCGGGCTCGATGCGCGCGGGATCGTTTGGTGATCGCCACAGGCGATCATTGAAACGCACAGATGCTGCGAAACCGATTGATGGCCCACCCGTTCGATAGACGAACATCAATTCCAGCCACAAGGAAACCAACATGGCCAAATCGGGCGACAATTCGAAGAAGGCGCTGGTCGGCGCACTGAACGGCGCGCTCGCCGATACGCTGGCGCTCTACGTCAAGACGAAGAACTTCCACTGGCACGTCGCGGGGCCGCGCTTCCGCGACCTGCACCTGCTGTTCGACGAACAGGCCGCGCAACTGATCGGCACCGTCGATCTGATCGGCGAGCGCGTGCGCAAGAACGGCGAGCTGACGCTCACCTCGATCGGCTCGATCGCCAAGGCGAGCAACGTCGCCGACCAGGACGACGCGAAGCTCGATGCCGATGCCATGGTGAAGGAACTTCGCGACGACAACCGCAAGCTCCACACGCGGCTGGGGGAGGTCAAGGACGCTGCCGAGGAGGTGGGCGACAACGCCACCAGCGGGATCGTCGACGACTGGATCGACCAGGCCGAGGAGCGCATCTGGTTCCTCACCCAGACGCTCGGGTAATCGCCCCGAACTTTTGCGGACAAAGCCCGCCGCGGCGCTTGGCCGGGGCGGGCTTTGTGCTATTCGGGCCCGCGTGGTCGACGTGAACATGATCGAGGGCGCGAACGACGCCCGGGTGGCCGACTGGCTCGGTGCGAAACTCGAAGCGGCCCTCGCCGCTGGCGAGGGGCCGGTCGCGATCACCATGCCCGGCGGATCGACGCCGTTCCCGATCCTCGAACTCGTGCGCGGGCGCCCGCTCGACTGGTCGCGGTTGCTGGTCTGGCCTGGAGACGACCGGATCGTCCCCGAAGATCATCCGGCGAGCAATACCGGCCGCATCCGCGCCGCGCTCGAACCGCTCGGGGCCGAAGTGGTGACCTTGACCGAGATGGAGCAGGCTCCGCGTTTCGCGCTGGCGTGGCTGGGCATGGGGGCCGATGGCCATATCGCCTCGCTCTTCCCCAACACCGATCCGCAGATCGACGATCCCGCGCCGATCCGTCGTCTGACTCCCGATCCGCTCCCGCCCGAAGCGCCGTTCGACCGCGTGACGCTGACGATCCCCGCCTTGCTCGATAGCGATGAGATCCTGTTCGTCATCCGCGGGGAGGATAAGCGCGCGGTGTTCGAAGCGGCCGTGCGCGGCGAGCACGACCTCCCTGTCGCGCGCTTGCTGGCTGCGGCGACCGGACCGGTCACGTGCTTCGCCTGATTCCGGCGGCGCTGCATCGGCGGGGACTGCGGTTCGCACATCTGGTGCGGGCCTGCTGGCGCAGGATCGCCAAGCCGCAGCTGCGCGGCTGCACCGTGATCGCGAGCGACATCGAGGGGCGGCTGTTGCTCGTGCGGCTGAGCTACGGCCCCGATATGTGGTCGTTGCCCGGCGGCGGGATCAGGCGTGGGGAGACGCCCGAAGATGCCGCACGGCGCGAGCTGCGCGAGGAAACCGGGTGCGAGGCGCATGCCACCACGCTGCTGGGCGTCCAGGATGAAACCTCGTTCGGCGCGCCCTGCCGGGTGCATGTCTTCGCCACGCGCATCTCGAGCGTGCCCGCGCCCGACCGGCGCGAGGTGATCGAGACGCGGCTGTTTCCCCCGCATTCGCTGCCCGAACCGCTCAGCGCCAAGACCCGCAAGCGGCTCGCGCTGCTGAGCCGGCAATCATAGCAGCGAGAGCTGCGCCTCGTCGCGCGGCCGCTCCTTTTCCCCGCTCTGCTCGAGGTTCGAGAGCGTCAGCCCCATCAGGCGGATCGGCAGCGGTAGCGGCAGCAGCGCATCGAGCAGCCCGTGGGCGAGCCGCGCGAACTCGGCCTTGTCGGCCACGTTGCCCGGCAGGCTTCTGGCGCGGCTGACGATCTGGAAATCGGTGTACTTCATCTTGAGCGTCACCGTCCGGCCCCTGGCCCGGGTGCGCTCGATGCTCTCCCACACCACGTCGACGATGCCGTCGAGCGCCTCGCGCAGCGCGTGGCCCGAGGAAATGTCTTCGCCATACGTGCGCTCGCCGCCGACCGACTTGCGGATGCGGTTGGCGCGCACGGGCCGCAGATCCTGTCTCTTATACACATCTCCCGAGCCCACGAGACACTGAGCGATCTCGTAT
>CAMPIA010000254.1 GCA_946886175.1 uncultured Altererythrobacter sp. | reverse complement strand
CAGCCGACGAAGAACATCACCTCCGAGGCGATGAACAGGATCATGCCGTAGCGCATGTGAAGCTGCACCACGGGCGTGTGATAGCCGCCCTCGGCCTCCTTCACGATATTGCTGAACCAGCTGAAGAAGGTCGCGATCAGGCCCGCGACGCCGAGCCCCAGCACGAGGTGCCAGTTGGCCATCTCGTGCATGTAGAGGACCATGCCGCTGGTGAACGTGAGACCCGAGACCGCGCCGATCAGCGGCCAGATGTCGGGCGGAAGAATGTGATAGTCGTGGTTGGTGGTTCCGGCCATGGGTCGCAGGTCCTGTTTAAGCGGTTGCGCGGCCCATAATCGGCGGCGCGGCGTTGGTCCAGTGCCAGGGTGCCCTAGGATTGGGGTTCCGGCTTGCGGTGAAAGGTATAGCTCAGGGTGATCTGCTCGACACCTTGCGCGTTTGGATCGTCGAGGATCGCGGGATCGATGAAGAACAGCACCGGCATGCGCACCTCCTGACCCGGCTGGAGTGTCTGCTCGGTAAAGCAGAAGCACTGGATCTTGTTGAAGTACTCACCGGTCTGCTCGGGCTCGACGTTAAATGTCGCGGTCCCGGTGATCGGCTCGCTGCTATCGTTGCGCGCGGTGAAGAACGCCATCTCGCGCTCGCCGATCTGCACCGTCTCGGTCACCTGCTCGGGCGCGAAGACCCACGGCATATCGCTCGCGGTGCTGGCGTCGAAGCGGATCGAGATCGTCGGCGCGCCCGCGCTGAGGGCCAGGCGCGCGGCGAGATCGGCGTCGGATTCGGTCGCGCGCTGGGTCGTACCGGCGAACCCGGTCACCTGGCAGAACAACTGGTAGAGCGGCACCGCCGCGTAACCGACCCCGAGCATCGCCAATGCGGCGAGCAGGCCCAGTGTGGCGACGCGCAGGTTCTTGCGTTCGATGGTCGCGGTTAGCATCGATCAGGCACCCATCTTTACGATCGTGATGACGTAGAACAGCACGACGAAGAATCCGAGCGCAAGCGCCAGCGCCAGGTTGCGGCCCTTGCGCCGCTTCTGAAGTTCCTGCTGTTCCTCGGGAGTCATCCGAACCATCCTTGCACTTGCGCCGCGCGGTCCGCGACGAGCACCGCGAACAGCGCGAAGAGATAGAGCACGCTGTAGCCGAACAACCGCTTTTCGGGCAGCATCCGGTCGTCCGGGCCTGCGGTGCGGAAGGCCACGGGCAGCGCGAAGCCGACGAACAGCGCCGTCAGCAGGGCCGCGGCGCCGCCATAGAGCAGGCCCGTCCCCCCGATCAACCACGGCGATAGCGCGAGCGGCAACAGCAGCAGCGCGTAGAACAGGATCTGGCGGCGGGTGGATTTCTCGCCCTTCACCACCGGCATCATCGGAATGCCGACCTTGGCGTAATCCGACTGCACGAACAGCGCGAGCGCCCAGAAGTGGGGCGGGGTCCAGAAGAAGATGATCGCGAACAGCAGCACCGGCATCAGGGTCACGTCACCGGTCACCGCGACCCAGCCGATCATCGGCGGGAACGCCCCGGCGCCGCCGCCGATGACGATGTTCTGCGGCGTCCGCGGCTTGAGCCAGACGGTATAGACCACCGCGTAGTAAACAATCGAGACCGCGAGGATCGCCGCCGCGAGCCAGTTCACGGCAAGCCCCATCAGCAAGACCGAGCCGACCGAGAGCGCAATGCCGAAATCGCGCGCATCGGTGCGCTGCATCCGGCCCGCCGGAATGGGCCGCGCGGCGGTGCGCTTCATCCCGGCATCGAGGTCCGCCTCCCACCACTGATTGAGCGCGGCCGCCCCACCCGCCCCCAGCGCGATGCACAGCACCGCGGTGAAGCCGATCACCGGATGCACCGTGCCCGGCGCTGCAAGCAGGCCGCACAGCCCGGTGAAGATCACCAGGCTCATCACTCGAGGCTTCGTCAGCGCGAAGAAATCGCGCCAGTCGGCAGGTTGGGTTCGCGTGACGGCGGGCATGGTACTCTCAGGCTCCCAAAAGGAAGGCGCACCGTTGCCGATGCGCCCCCTTTCGTATTCGATCCCCGGAGCGCCCGGTTTCGGATCAGGCGCGCGTCGACGCGGTCGCCGGGCGATGATCGTGGTAGTCGTGATGCTCCTCGATCACCGGCAGCGTCTCGAACTGGTGATAGGGCGGCGGGCTCGAAAGCGTCCACTCGAGCGTCGTCGCGCCCTCGCCCCAGTAGTTCGGCGCCGCCTTCTTGCCGCCGATGAAGGCGTAGGCGAGATTGACGAAGAACACGATCATCGACGCGGCCATGATCAGATAGCCGAGCGACGAAATCTCGTTCCAGTAGCCATAGGCTTCCACATAGTCCGGATAGCGCCGCGGCATCCCCTGCCACCCCAGGAAGTGCTGCGGGAAGAAGATCACGTTCACCCCGATGAAGAAGCCCCAGAAGTGGATATGGGCGAGCAGCTCGGAGTGCATCCGTCCGCTCATCTTCGGGAACCAGTAGTAGAAGCCCGCGAACAGCGAGAACACCGCGCCCATCGACAGCACGTAATGGAAGTGCGCGACCACGAAATAGGTGTCGTGCACGACATCGTCGATGCCGCCATTGGCGAGATAGACGCCGGTCACGCCGCCGATGGTGAACAGGAAGATGAAGCCCAGCGCCCAGACCATCGGGCTCTTGAACTCGAGGCTGCCGCCCCACATCGTCGCGATCCAGCTGAAGATCTTCACGCCGGTCGGCACCGCGATGACCATCGTCGCGGCGGTGAAGTACATCTTCGTGTTCACGTCCATGCCCACGGTGTACATGTGGTGCGCCCAGACGACGAACCCGACCACGCCGATCGCGACCATGGCGTAGGCCATGCCGAGATAGCCGAACACCGGCTTGCGGCTGAAGGTCGCGATGATCTGGCTGATCATGCCGAA
>CAMPIA010000253.1 GCA_946886175.1 uncultured Altererythrobacter sp. | reverse complement strand
CCGAGAACGCCACGCTGCTGGTGCGCTTCGACTACGGGGTCGACAACGGCCGCGAACGCGTGCGCTCGACGCCCGGCTTCCGCGATCCGTTCTACGATCCGTGGTACGGCTTCTCGCGCCGCCCGGTCTACGTGCGCACCCGCGACGGGTACCGCGTGGCCTATGTGCCGACGCGCCGTTGGGGTTACGGATTCCACGATCAGTGGTTGGGCGGCCCCGAGGTCTACAGCTACACCGTCTATACCAGCGGCATCGACGTGAAGATCGACCGCGCGGCCGACGGCGAGCGCCTGTTCGAAGGCAAGGCCGAAGCGGTCTCGACTTCCGACCGGCTCCAGTACCTGGTCCCCAACCTGGTCGATGCGATGTTCACCGACTTCCCCGGCAACTCGGGCGAAACCGTGCGCATCTCGATCAAGCCGGAGGGCGAGAAGGACATCGACCGGATCGACTGATCCGCAAATTTCCGCAATCACCAAGGGGGCGGGCCCGCGCAAGCGGGTCCGCCTTTTCCTTGTGCGGGGCAAGGCATCGCGCGCCGCGCGCCGGCTCCTTGCAGTTCCGCCTTCCAGCGCGCATCTAGCGCAGCGCCATGACGCTCTCGCCCGCCCGGTTCTGTTTCCGGCTGATCGCCGCGCTGCTGCTGGCGGCCGCCTGCCTTCAGGCGATGCCGGCCCAGTCGGTCGGGTTCGACCGCCACCACGGCTCGGCGTTCGATATTTCGACCGTGGAAGTCTCCACCGCACCGTATCAGCGCAAGGCCGAACAGGGCGAGGTGCGGCCGATAGAGCCGCCCGTATCGGCGGCCATTCCCCAGACCGCCGCGGCCTATCGCGCCGCGCCGGTGCGAGAACGCCCGTCGCTCGGCCTGCCCCCGCAGACCGGCCCGCCGCTCGCGCGCGAGATCGCCAGCCTCGCGCTCGCGCCCAGAGCGCCGCCTTCCGCCTGAATCGATCGCAGCCCCGGCAGGCAGCCGGCGGCGAACCACGATTCCATTCAGGTGATACGATGCAACAGACACAAGACCGGGCGGTTTCGCCCGACGAACGGCGCGCAGAAAACCGATACAGGGCGATCGAGCACAGCGTCGCGGGTTATCCCGATCTCTCCGACGCGGAGCTCGCCGACGTGCTCCACTGGTTCCGCAAGGAGGCGACCGCGCTCGATACCGCGATGTTGGCCAGCAACGAGGCGATCGCCGGGCCCTATCGGCGACTGCGGGCCGACCACCTCGACCGGCTCAGCGCCACGGAGAAGGCCGTGGCCTGCCTCGTGAGCGCGCTGGTGCTCGGTGGCATCGCGGCGTTGGTCGTCTTGCTATGACCGCGAGCGGGGCGGGCGGCCACGGCCGCTCGCCCCCGTTTCTCGAGCGAATCAGCCCAGCTTCGCGTGCCCGCCGGTGGAGCCGAAACCGCCTGCGCCGCGCGCGGTGTCGTCGAGGTCCTCGACTTCGCTCCACATCGCCCGCGTCACCGGCGCGAGCACGAGCTGCGCCACGCGGTCGCCGCGCGCGATCGCGAACGATTCCGCGCCGTGATTGATCAGGATCACCTTCAGCTCGCCGCGATAGTCCGAATCGATCGTACCCGGCGCGTTGGGTACGGCGATCCCATGCTTGAGCGCGAGGCCCGAGCGCGGGCGCACCTGAATCTCGTAGCCCGGCGGGATCGCGACCGCGAGGCCGGTGGCCACCGCGTGGCGCGCGCCCGGCGCGATTGCCACGTCCTCGGCGGAAACGACATCTATCCCCGCCGCGCCCTCGGTGGCGTAGGCGGGCAGGTCCAGCCCTTGCCCGTGCGGCAGGCGCTTGATTCGAACCGGAACTTCGGTGCTCATTCGTCTTCGCTCGGCTCCAGTTCCTCGGCGATACGCGCGACGAGCGCCCGCGCCACGTCGTTCTTCGGCATGCGCTCGAGCGTCTCGACCCCGTCGGCGGTGACGAGGTGCACCGTGTTGCTCTCGCCGCCCATCACGTCTCCCGACACGTCGTTGGCGACGATCCAGTCGGCGCCCTTGCGCTTGCGCTTGGTCCTCGCGTTGTCGACCACGTCCTCGGTTTCGGCCGCGAAGCCGATCAGCAGCGCGGGCCGCCGCTTGTCGCCGGCGAGATTGGCGAGAATATCCGGGTTCTCGGTCAGCAGCAGCGCGGGCGGCGCGGAGCCGCGCTTCTTCATCTTGTGCGCTGCAAAGTCCTTGCTTCGCCAGTCGGCGACCGCGGCGACCATCACCGCGACGTCCGCCGGCAACGCGCCCTTCACCGCGTCGGCCATCTCGCGCGCCGATTCGACGTCGATCCGGTCGACGCCGTGCGGGGTCTCGAGCGAAACCGGCCCGGACACGAGCGTCACCCGCGCGCCCGCTGCGGCGGCGGCGGCGGCGATCGCGAAGCCCTGCTTCCCGCTCGAGCGGTTGGCGATGTAGCGCACCGGGTCGATCGGCTCGTGCGTCGGCCCCGCGGTCACGAGCACGTGCCGGCCGTAGAGCGGGCGATGCGCGGGATCCGTGTCGAAATCGGGCTGGCCGGAAAGTGGATCGGGCTCGCCGGCAGGGGCCGAGCTGGTGTGGTCGCGCGCCGCCGGATCGGTCGGCGGCGCGGCAGCCGCCCCGCCCTTCGCCGCGAGCAATTCGCCCGCGGGCGGCGGATCGCCCGGCGCGGGCTGTTCCTCATCGAACTCGGGAAGCTCGTCCGGCACGGCGTCCCATTCGCTTTCGAGATCCTCGTGGCTGCGCCGCTGCGTGCTGCGCGGGATCAAAGAGGAAAGCAGGCCGCCGAGCCCGCTCATCAGGCTTTCGCCGTGGGGCTCCTGCCCGGCTTCGGGTTCGAGCGCTTCGGCCGTCCTGACCGCGCCCGCCATGCCGAACCGCGCCGCTATCGCCGCCCAGATCGCCTCGGGCTCGGGCAGGCGGCCGGGGCCGTATTCGCCGC
>CAMPIA010000252.1 GCA_946886175.1 uncultured Altererythrobacter sp. | reverse complement strand
AGCCGAGGCCGAGCCCGCCGAACTCTTCCTCCACAGTGATCCCGTGCAAGCCGAGCTCGCCCATCGCCGGCCACAGCTGTTGCGGAAACCAGTCCTCGCGGTCGGCCTTTTCGGCCAGCGGGGCGATCTGTTCGTCGGCGAAACGCGCGGTGGTCTCGCGGATCATGTCCGCGGTCTCGCCGAGCTGAAAATCGAAATCGGGGGTGGCGCGCATAGAAACTCCTGTCTGGCCAAGGCGCATAGCCGAGCGCGCAGACGGCCGCAAACCTGTCCGCGGAAAGCGCCGGGCCAATGTTAATTCGACAAGCAAAAGTCTTTGGAAATTATCAAAATTCCGCTATGCCGAGTGTGGATCGGGATGAAATTGCGCGAATCTGCTCTCTGGCCGCACACAGCGGCTCCAGCGTCCGCTTTCTGCGGCGAGAGCGAGCGTGCGAAAGTGATTGCCGCGCACGGGCTCGACGCGCTGGAGGACGATCCCGAGCTGACCCAATTGACCCGTTTCGCCGCGCTGCTGTGCGACGCGCCGGTTTCGCTGGTCACGCTGGTCGAAGCCGAACGCCAGCGCTTCCTCGGCCGCACCGGCGTCGAGGTCGACGGCACTCCGCGCGCAACCAGCTTCTGCGCCTACGCGATGATGCGCGAGGGGCTGTTGATCGTGCCCGACGCCACGCAAGACCCCCGCTTCGCCCAGTTCGAGCTCGTCACCGGCGATTTCGGGCTGCGCTTCTACGCCGGCGCGCCGCTCGTTTCGATCGAAGGGGCCCCGATCGGGGCGTTCTGCGTGATCGACACCGTGCCCCGGCCCGAGGGGCTGAGCGACCTTCAGCAACAGGGGCTGCTGGTGCTCGCGCAGGCGGCAAAGCGCCGCATCCAGGCGTTGCGCGAGGTGCGCGAGACCGAGATCGAGACCACCCGCCGCAGCAAGCATTTCCGCACGCTGGGCGACTGGCTGCCCGACATCATCTGGTCGTCGGACGGCGAGGGGCGGTTCGACTATTTCAGCGGCAGGTGGCAAGGCGTGACTGGCGACAGGCCGCCCGTCGATGCGAACGGCTGGCGCGCGTTCATCCACGAGGAAGACCACGCGCCGGTGTTCGAACACTGGGCCGAATGCACCGCGAACGGAACCGCGTTCGAGACCGAATACAGGTTGCGCCAGGCCGACGGCGGCTGGCGCTGGACGATGTCGCGCGCGCTCCCGGTCAAGGACGAGCACGACGCCGTGGTCCGCTGGTACGGCACCCTGACCGATATCGACGAGGCGCGCCGCAAGGCCGACCACAGCGGCACGATCGCGCACGAGATGGCGCACCGGATCAAGAACATCTTCGCTCTGATCTCGGGCCTGGTTTCGGTCCGCACGCGCGGGCGCGACGACTTGCGCGAATTCGGCGAGGACCTGGTCGGCACGATCGCGGCGCTCGGCAAGGCGCAGGATTTCGTCCGGCCCACGGGCGCGCCCGGCGCCAGCGACCTGAAGGGGCTTCTTCACTTGCTGCTCGAACCGTTCGCCGCGATCGGCTCGGGCTGGATCGAGGTCGAGGGAGCGACCGCGCCGGTCGGTCCGCGCGTCGCGACGCCGCTGGCGCTGGTCGTCCACGAGATGGCGACCAACTCGGTCAAGTACGGCGCCTTGTCCGCGCAGGGCGGGCAAGTGACGGTCGCGCTGCGCGAAGATGGCGACGACATGATCGTCGAGTGGGTCGAAACCGGCGGGCCCGCACCTGCCGATCACGACGCTCGCGGCTTCGGGACCCGGCTGATCGACATGAGCGTGACCTCGCAGCTCAACGGAACGATCGATCGCGACTGGCGCGAGGAAGGCCTCGCGGTCACGCTGCGCCTGCCGCGCAAGACGCTCGCAAACTAGGTCCTGACGCTGGCCTTTAATATCGCCGCGCGCCTGCCTAGGGTGCGCCGATGAACGACGAACTGCGCCTGACCGGGCTCGCCAAGCGCTTCGGCGAGACGCGCGCGATCGACGGGGTGGACCTGGCGGTGGCGCGGGGCAGCTTCGCCGCGCTGGTCGGCGCCTCGGGCTCGGGCAAATCGACGCTGCTCAAGACGGTCAACCGCCTGATCGAGCCGGACGAGGGCACGGTGCTGTTCGAGGGCGAGGACGTGCGCGCACTGCCCGCGCCAGCGCTGCGGCGGCGGATCGGCTACGTGTTCCAGTCGGTCGGGCTGTTCCCGCATATGACCGTGGGCGAGAACGTGGCGATCGGCCCGCGCCTCGCGGGCGCGCCGATCGGGCCGGAGCGGATCGCCGAACTGCTCGAACTGGTCGAACTCGAGCCGGGCCACGCACGGCGCATGCCGCACGAACTCTCCGGCGGGCAGCGCCAGCGGGTGGGCGTGGCGCGCGCGCTCGCGGGCGACCCGCAACTGCTGCTGATGGACGAGCCGTTCGGCGCGCTCGACCCGGTCACGCGCGACGCGCTCGGACGCACGGTGCGCGAACTGCACGACCGGTTGGGGCTGACGACGCTGATGGTCACCCACGACATGGCCGAAGCGCTGTTGCTGGCCGAGCGCGTGCTGGTCATGTCCGCCGGACGGATCGTTGCCGACGAAACCCCGCGCGCGCTGCTTGCGGGCAAAGGCGGGGAAGAGGCGCAGGCGCTGGTCGCGGTGCCGCGCGCGCAGGCCGATGCGATCGCCGAGCTCGAGGCATGAGCGACATCCTCGCGATCCTCTTCGGCCTCGGCGACAAGCTCGCCGCGCATGTCCTGCTCGCCGCGGCGGCGATCGCGCTCGGGATCGCGGTGGCGCTGCCGCTGGCCGTCTGGGCGAGCCGCTCGGCGGCGGTGGCCCGGATCGCGCTCGGCGGGGCGAGCCTGGTGCAGACGATCCCCGCGCTCGCGCTGCTGGCCCTGTTCTTCCCAATCCTGCTGAGCCTGCGCTCGGTGTTCGGCGAAGGGCTGCCG
>CAMPIA010000251.1 GCA_946886175.1 uncultured Altererythrobacter sp. | reverse complement strand
CTCGGTGACCCCCGGCAGCGTGAGAACATGCACGTCGACCGCCTGGAGGCGCTCGACCAGCTCCGCGCGCCGGGCGCGCGGCATGCTCGGAATCGCGAGGAACACGATCTCGATGCCGTCGCGCCGGATCACGCCCTCGAGCTGATCGGACGGGTAGATGGGTATGCCCTCCAGCCGGCTGCGGCCGAGCACCGGGTCGTCGTCGATATAGGCGGCGAGCCGGTATTCGCTTTCGTAGGACAGCGAAGAGGCAAGCTGCCGCCCCGCCGCGCCGGCCCCGAAGATGAGCACGTTGCGCTTGACGCCGATGTCGCCGAACACGTCGACCAGGAAGTATCGCGCGACGATGCGGGAAAGCGCGACGAGCGCGAAGAAGACCAGCGGGAACAGCACGCTGACCGTGCGCGGGACGCCCGGATAGGCGATCAGACCGAACACGATCACGTTCGGGATCGTGAGCAGCGCACAGGCCAGCGAGATCTGGATCATCCCGTGCGCGCCGTGGAACCGGAACAGGTTGGAATAGACCCCGGCGGCGAAGAAGATCGGCAGGAACAGCGCGATCTCGACCGCGACCATCATCGCCATCGGTTCGGTCAGGAACTGCCAGTAGCCGAGGCGGACCGAGAACGACACCACCACCGCCAGCACGCACAGGAGGATATCGACCCCTGCGGCGAGCAGCCGCTTGGATCGGCGACTGGCGCCGAGCAGCGTGCCCGAAACGCTCCGCGCGAGCGACGTTCCCCATTTCGCAAGCCGGGTTATCATCGTCTCCCCTTTCGGCGAGCGTCGCAATTCGTCCGCTGGATGTCGAGATCACCCGCGCCATATGGGCTTGCCCGGCACGATGCAAGCGCGTAACTTTGCACGCGAATTTTCCGCTTTCGCCCACAAGGCGAACCGGACTTGCAAACGCCGCGGCCATCGGGCAGCGCGGCCGGCATCCAGCACCGCGAAGGGATCATATGCTCGGCACCTCGGTCGCACCGTGGCCCGCCTACGACGAGGAAGAGATCGCGGCCGCCGCGGGCGTGCTGCGCTCGGGCCGGGTCAACCAGTGGACCGGCGAGCACGTGCGCGAATTCGAGCGCGCGTTCGCCCGCTTCGCCGGATGCGAACACGCGGTCGCGGTCGC
The DNA here is from genome assembly GCA_946886175.1 of uncultured Altererythrobacter sp. The sequence goes on along the minus strand of CAMPIA010000251.1, from coordinate 1,794 downwards.
CAACGGAACGCTCGCGCTCGACCTGGCGCTGCGCGGTCTCGGCGTCGGGCCGGGCGACGAGGTGGTGGTCACACCGCGCACCTTCATCGCCTCGGTCTCCAGCGTGGTCAACGCGGGCGCCGTGCCGGTGTTCGCCGACGTCGATCGCGACAGCGGCAATATCTCGCCCGCGACGATCGCGCCGGTGCTGAGCGAGCGGACCAGGGCGATCGTCCCGGTGCACCTCGCGGGCTGGCCGTGCGACATGCCGGGCATCATGGCGCTCGCCGAACCGCGCGGGATCGCGGTGATCGAGGATTGCGCGCAGGCGCACGGCGCGCGGATCGACGGTCGCCCGGTCGGCTCGTTCGGCCATGCCGGCGCGTGGTCGTTCTGTCAGGACAAGATCATGACCACCGGCGGCGAAGGCGGGATGGTCACCTGCAACGACGGCGCGTTGTCGCGCACGATGTGGGCTTACAAGGACCACGGGAAATCGTGGGAGGCGGTGTTCGAACGTTCGCACGAGCCGGGCTTCCGCTGGCTTCACGAGAGCTTCGGCACCAACTGGCGCATGCTCGAGATCCAGGCGGCGATCGGGCTGGTGCAGCTCGGCCGGATGGAGGGCTGGACGCGGCGGCGCGGCGAGATCGCCGAGCGCTACCTGGAAGCGCTCGCGCCGTTCTCGCAGGCGGTGCGGACCCCTGTCCCCACAACCGGCCTCGACCATGCCTGGTACCGGTTCTACGCCTATGTCCGCGAGGAAGGGCTGAAGCCGGGCTGGGACCGCGATCGGATCGTCGCCGAAGTGACCGCCCGCGGGGTGCCGCTGATGCAGGGCAGCTGTTCCGAAGTCTATCTCGAAAAGGCGTTCGACGGCACCGGCTGGCGACCCGCGCAGCGCCTGCCCCGCGCGCGCGAACTGGGCGCGACGAGCCTGATGTTCCTCACCCATCCGACGCTGAGCGACGCAGATGTCGCGCGCATTTGCGACGCGGTGTCCGAAACGCTCGCCGAAGCGACGCGCTGACGAGGCGGTTGATGCGGCCCGCGCGCGCCGATAGAGGGCGTGCGGCACGCGTCGCCCCTTCCCTCTGGCTCTCCCCCTCCTGACCCACGGTGCAGACTACGATGGCTCACACTCCACGGCAGGTGACGGTGATCGGTCTCGGCTACGTCGGGCTGCCGCTGGCGGTGGCGCTGGCGGAGCAATTCGCGACGACCGGCTTCGATGTCGACACGCGCCGGATCGCCGAGCTTGGCGAGGGGCACGACCGCACCGGCGAAATCGAGCACGACCGGCTGGCGAACAGCGCGCTGGCGCTGACCGCCGACCCGGCCGCCTGTCCGCCATCGGATTTCTACATCGTTACCGTGCCGACCCCGATCGACGACGGGAACCGGCCCGACCTGTCGATCGTCGAGGCGGCCTCGCGCACCGTCGGAGCGATGATCGCCGCGGCCTGCGCCGAGGGGCGCAAGCCGATCGTGGTGTACGAGAGCACCGTCTATCCCGGCGTGACCGAGGATATCTGCGGGCCGATTCTGGAAGATGTCACCGGCCTCGCGTGCGGGAAGGACTTCTTCCTCGCCTACAGCCCCGAACGGATCAATCCGGGCGACCGCGAGCATACGATCGACAAGATCACCAAAGTCGTTTCGGGCCAGAATCCCGAAGTGCTGGACCGGGTGGCCGATCTCTACGGCGCGATCACCAGCGGCGGGGTGTTCCGCGCCGCGTCGATCCGCGCGGCCGAGGCGGCCAAGGTGATCGAGAACGCGCAGCGCGACATCAACATCGCCTTCATGAACGAG
>CAMPIA010000250.1 GCA_946886175.1 uncultured Altererythrobacter sp. | reverse complement strand
GCGGATTGATCGTGGACGAAACGCGCCGCACCGGTGGGCTCGCAGAGGCGCTGAGGGCGCTGCTGACCGAACGCACCGGCAAACCGCACGCACGCTGCGTGGCGGAGGACAGCTTCATCCCCACCGGGCCCGCCTACGCCGCGACGATGCCGAGCGTCGAGGGGATCGTCGCCGCCGCCAAGGCGCTCGCGGGAGGAGCGGCATGAGCGACCGGAAAACCGCCGTCGTCGTCTGCCCCGGGCGCGGAACCTACAACAAGGCCGAGCTCGGCTACCTCGCGCGCCATTTCCCCGATGCAGGTTTGCTCGCAGCGTTCGACGCGCAGCGCGCGGCGGCGGAGCAGGACACGCTGACCGAGCTCGACAACGCCGAGCGCTTCTCCCTCGCCCGCCACACCCGCGGCGACAACGCCTCCGGCCTGATCTTCGCCGCGACGCTCGGCGACTTCCTGAGCATCGATCGCGAAACGATCGAGGTGGTCGCGGTGACGGGCAATTCGATGGGCTGGTACTCGGCGCTCGCCTGTGCCGGAGTGGTGTCGGCGAATGACGGATTCGGCGTGGCCAACACGATGGGCACGCTGATGCAAGCGGCGCTGATCGGCGGCCAGCTCGTCCATCCCTTCCTCGGCGACGACTGGAAGCCCAACCCCGATCGCAAGGCCGATCTGCTCACGCTCGTCGCCGAAATCGATGCGCGGCCAAACCACACGCTCGCGCTGTCGATCGACCTTGGCGGGATGCTCGTGCTCGCAGGCGACGAGGCGGGATTGAAGGCCTTCGAGAGCGCGGTCGAACCGATCGACGGACGCTTCCCCATGCGGCTCGGCAACCACGCCGCGTTCCACACGCATTTGCAGGCGCCCGTCGCCGAGCAGGGCCGCGCCGCGCTGCCCGCCGACCTGTTCGGCCAGCCAGCGCTGCCGCTGATCGACGGACGCGGCGCAGTGTGGTGGCCGAACGCGACCGATACCCACGCACTGTGGGGCTACACCCTCGGCCACCAGGTCACCGAGACTTACGACTTCACCCGCGCGATCGCGGTCGCCGCACGCGAGTTCGCGCCCGATCTGTTCATCGTTACCGGGCCCGGGACGACGCTGGGCGGCGCGGTCGCGCAGTCTCTAGTGTTGGCAGACTGGCGCGGCATGGGCGACAAGGGGGGCTTCAAGGCTCGGCAGGAAAGCGAGCCGCTGCTGGTCTCGATGGGCATGGCCGAACAGCGCAGCCTCGCCACGGGTCAGTAGCCGAAGCGCAGCCCCGCCCAAAGCGTGCGCGGCGCCCCGAGATCGATCGAGCCGCCCGAATTGCGCGTCACCACCCTTTCGCCGGTGAGGTTCTCCCCGCGCAGCACCAGCGCCAGCCGCCGGCCGAGCGGCACCTTTGCATAGGCCCCGAGCGTGGTCGCGGCGGGCAGCACGTCGGTTTCCAGATCGTCCTCGAACTGCGCGCCGACGTGACGTAGCGAAGCGGCAAGCAACCAGCCTGCCGCGGGGGTCCAGGCGAGTGAGGCACCTGCCGCCCAGCGCGGAGTCTGCGAGGGGCGGTTGCCGTCGAGTTCGGCCGAAGCGTCCCGCCCATCCACTTCCGCATCGGTATAAGCGAGCGAGCCATCGAAGCGCAGCGGCCCGCGCTCGATCGACAGGCCGCCCTCGATCCCGCGCGAGGCGATCGCGGGCAGGTTTCGCCGCTGGCGCAGGTTCGGCGCGAGCGTAACGTTGGCGACGGCATCCTCCACCTCGTTGTCGAACGCGGTCAGCGACAGTTCGACGCCCTCGGCGGGCACGAGATCGAACCCGGCCTCGAACCCGACCAGCCGCTCGTTCTCGAGCGCGGCATTGGCCTCGGTCACCACCGGGAAGACCACGAAGGGTCGGTAGAGTTCGTTGAGCGTGGGCTGGCGCAGCCCGGTATAGGCCGCGCCGCGCAGCCTCAGCGCGTCGCTCGCCTCGAACGCCGCGCCCGCGCGCCAGCCGAGCGTCCAGTCCGAGCGATCCGGGGCGACCGTCTTTTGGCCCAAGGCCCCGCCCGCATCGACCGCGCGGTAGAAGCCGTCCGAAATCGTCGTCCGGTCGAGCCGCAGACCACCGGTCAGGACCAGCCGTTCGCCGAGCGACCAGTCGTCCTCGACAAACAGGCCGAGGTCGGTGTTGACCCCGCCCGCGCGGCGGCGCTCGGTCTGCGCGCCGGAGACGGCGCTGTAGGCTTCCTCCTGCAATTCGCCCGAGGCGCGGCGGTAGTCGATCCCGAGCCGCAGGACATGGCCTCCCCCAAGAGGCGGGCGCAGCTCGAGTTTGCCGCCGAGCCCGGTGGAAGGCGTGTTGCGCTGATCGAGCACGCGGGTGAAGCTGCTCGAGCTGATCACCACGTTCGAGAAATTGCGCGCCTGGACGTAGCCCAGCGCTTCGAACCGCCATGCGCCCCGTCCGACGAGGCGCAGGCTCGCATCCTGCCCCTCGCTCGACGAATCCGCGCCCTCGAAGCGCAGCGTTCGGTCGTCGCGGAACACCAGGCCGCGCGCCTGCAATTCGATCGACTCGCTCAACGGTGCGACCCCGCGCAAGGCCACCGACCAGCTCTCGAACGCGGCGCGCGCCGAGGCCGGGACGCGCTGGTCCCCGGGCGTGGTGAAAAACCCCTGCCCGCGGTCCCATCGCCCGTCGGCCACGACGAAGCCGGCGCCAAGCTCTTCCGCAAGACCCAGGCTCGCCTCGGTCCCGCCGCGGTCGTTGCCGAGCAGCGAGGCGGCGACCGGCGCGAGGCGGGCAGGATCGGCGCTCTCCAGCTCGATCCGCCCGGCAAGCGCACCTGCACCGAACGGTCCCGAGCCGCCCCCGCGCGTCACCCTGATCGACCCCAGGCGCTCGGGCGCGATCGCGCTCAGCGGGATATAGCCGAAGAACGGATCGGCCATCGGCACCCCGTCGAGCAGCACCA
>CAMPIA010000249.1 GCA_946886175.1 uncultured Altererythrobacter sp. | reverse complement strand
CGACGAGCCGCTGGGCGAGCACCGGCTCGTCCATCGTCAGCACCACCGCGAGCGCATTGTCGACACCGAGCCGATGGAGCGCGTCGCGGCGCGAGGCGTCGGCGTAAAGCGCATAATAGCCTTCGCGCTTGGCGCGGGCGATCAGATCGGCGTCCGAATCGAGCGCGATATAGGGTTTGCCGTGGACCTTGAGCATGTCCGCCACGAGCCGCCCGACACGGCCCGCGCCGACGATGATCACGCGCGGATCGTTGGAATGTTCGGGCGGCAGCTCGGGAATGCTTTCGACCCGGCGCGCGATCGCCCGGCCGAGCTTGGCGAGGATCGGCGTGATAGTCAGGCCGATCGCGGTCACGATCTGCCAGAATTGCGCCGTGCCGGGCTGGATCAGCAGCGCCGAACTCGCCGCGGCGAGCACGATCAGCGTGGTCTCCGAAGGGCTTGCCATGAGCACGCCGGTCTCCGCCGCGGTGCTGCGCCGCGCGCCCATCACGCGCAGCAGCACGCCGGTGAGGAGCGCCTTGAAGCACAGCACCAGCACCACGGCGAGCGCGATCGGGCCGAGGTTGCCCCAGATCGTCGAGAGGTCGATGCTCATGCCGACGGTGATCAGGAATACGCCGAGCGCGAGGCCCTTGAACGGTTCCATGATCGCTTCGATCTCGCCATGATACTCGGTCTCGGCGATCAACAGACCCGCGATCAGCGCGCCGACGATCGGCGACAGGCCGACGGCCGCGGTGGCCAGGCTCGCGCCGATCACCACCAGCAGGCTGGCGGCGAGAAACAGCTCCGGGCTCTTGGTTCGCGCGGCCTGCGCGAACAGGCGGGGCAGGGCGATGCGCCCCAGAACCAGGAGCGCGGCGACCACCAGCCCGCCCTGCCACAGCGTGTCGACCAGGCCCTCCCAGCCCTCCGCCTGCGCATAGGGCGCCATCGCCCCGAGCAGGAAGATGATCGGCACGATCGCGATATCTTCGAACAGGAGCATGGACAACGCGGCGCGGCCGACCGGGGTGTGGGTGCCCGAGATCGGCAGGACGATCGCGGTGGACGATAGCGCCAGCGCCAGGCCCAGGGCCATCGCTCCGGTCCAGTATTGCCCCATCATCGTCAGCACGATGGCGATGCACGCGCCCCCGATAAGAAGCTCGAGCGCGCCGAGGCCGAAGACCAGTTTTCGCAATTGCCACAATCGGTTGAACGACAGTTCCAGCCCGATCGAGAACAGCAGCAGAATGATTCCGAATTCGGCGAACGGCTCCAGGCTTTCGGGATCGGTTATCGTGACGTGGCCCAGCCATGGGTATTCGAACACGAACTTGCCGAGCCCGAACGGCCCGACCGCCACCCCGATCAGGATGAACCCGATCACCGGGGTGACGCGAAACCGGGTGAACACGGGAATCACGAGCCCGGCGGCCCCGAGGATCACCAGTGCGTCGGACAATGCGGTGGAAGCGATCTCGCCGGCCATGGCTTGCACCTACCCAGCGAGCGGACCATTGTCACTGCATGCAAGACGACAATTTCCGCGATATCCTGATCGTGGGCGGTGGGCCGGCGGGCATGATGGCGGGGCTGCTGTTCGCGCGCGCCGGTTTACGGGTGACGGTGCTCGAGAAGCATGCCGATTTCTTCCGCGATTTTCGCGGCGACACGGTCCACCCTTCGACGATGGAAGTACTCCACGAGCTCGGCATGCTCGGGCGCTTCCTCCAGCGGCCGCACGATCGGCTCGACCGCGCGGAGGTTCGGGTGGCCGGGCGCGACTATGCGGTCGGCGACCTTTCGCATCTGCCGGTCGCCGCCCCGTTCATCGCGATGATGCCGCAGTGGGAGTTCCTCGATTTCCTCCGCGGGGAGGCCGCCGCTTTCCCCGGATTTGCGCTACGGATGGAAAGCCGCGCCGAGGCGTTGATCGAGAAGGATGGCCGGATCGCGGGCGCGCGGCTGGCGGGCGGGCAGGAGCTGCGGGCGCGCCTGACGATTCTGGCCGACGGACGCGATTCGCTCGTCCGCACGCAGGATCTGTTGCCGCTGGAAACGCTCGGCGCGCCGATGGACGTGCTGTGGTTCCATCTCGGGAAGGCGGACAATCCGGGCGACGCACTGCGCGGGTCGGTCGATACGGGGCGCATGGTCGTGCTGATCGATCGCGGGACCTATTGGCAGACCGCGTTCCTGGTGCCGAAGGGCGGGGCCGACGAGGTCAAGGCGCGAGGGATCGGCTGGGTGCGCGAGCAGGTCGCCAGCGCGTTTCCCGACATTCGCTTTCCCCGGGATGGCGAGCCCGACAGCATCGACGATCTCAAGCTGCTCTCGGTCGCGCTCGACCGGCTCACCCGCTGGCACCGTCCGGGACTGCTCGCGATCGGCGACGCGGCGCACGCGATGAGCCCGATCGGCGGGATCGGGATCAACCTTGCGATTCAGGATGCGGTCGCCGCCGCCAATCTGCTTGCCGGGCCGATGGCGGCGGGCGCGGATCCCGATCCGTTGCTCGGCAAGGTGCAGAAACGCCGGCTGTTCCCCACGCGCGCCATTCAGGCGGCGCAAAAGGCGGTGCAGGACAATATTATCGGGCGAGTGCTGTCGGGCGAACCGATTTCGCGCGCACCGCTGGTCGTGCGCCTGCTCGATCGCTTCCCGTTGCTGCGCCGCATTCCGGGCCGCGCGATCGGCCTCGGGGTGCGGCGCGAGCGGGTGCGCTCGCCCGCCGCCTGAGCCGTCAGCCGCCGCCGACCGTCTGCGGACCGAGCGGCTCGCGCCGCGGCGGGGGCTTGCCCGGGTGCTTGCCGGCCTCGTCCCACTCGATGCGATAGAGATCGAAGCGGCGGTCGGCGAGGTTCCGCACGGTTCCTTCGGCGCGCGCCCAGCTAAGATCGGCGAGATTGATGTCGCTGATCGTCAGCGTCTCGACGTTCTCGGTCGCCTCGGCCGCGA
>CAMPIA010000248.1 GCA_946886175.1 uncultured Altererythrobacter sp. | reverse complement strand
GGCACGATGATCGAGCTGCCGCGCGCGGCGCTGATGGCCGGCGACATCGCGCATGAGGCACGGTTTTTCTCGTTTGGCACCAACGATTTGACGCAGACGACTCTCGGGCTTTCGAGGGACGACTCGGCGCGCTTTCTCGCCCAGTATGTGGAGCAGGGCGTGTTCCCACGCGATCCCTTCGTCAGCCTCGACATCGACGGGGTCGGCCAGTTGATCGAGCTCGCCGCCCAGCGCGGCCGCGCGGCCCGCGCCGATCTCAAGCTCGGCATCTGCGGCGAGCACGGCGGCGATCCGGCGAGCATTGCGTTCTGCGAGACGATCGGGCTCGACTATGTCAGCGCCTCGCCCTACCGCGTGCCGATCGCCCGTCTGGCGGCGGCGCAGGCGAGCCTTCGCTAGTCTTTCCAGCCGGTTAGGGTGATGATCTCGAACGGTTCGGTCACCCGCCCGTCCTGGTCTGCCGTTTCGAGGAACGCGGTCTCGGCGCGCGCCAACGCTGCGCGCGACAGGGGGGGCGGGGCGGACGACAGCACATTGGTCAACCCCTGCGCGCGCAGATCCTCGACCAGCCGCAAGAGCGAGCCGTACCGCACTCTGAGCGTGAACGAATCGGCGACCTGCCGCGCGAACCCGGCGCGCTGGAGCAGCGCCGCGGCCGCGCGCATGTCGATCATCGGATGCATCCGCGCCGCCTGCCGCTCGGGCTCGGCCGCGAGCAATGCGCGCCGCAGGTTCGGCAGGCTCCCCGCGCCGAGGAAGCTCGCGATGGCGATCCCTCCGGGTGCGAGCGCTTCGCGCATATGCAGAAGCGCGCCGGGCACATCGTTGACAGTGTCGAGCGAACCGAGGCTGGCGACGAGATCGTAGCGCCCCTCGATCGCCGCTTCCTCATCGATCGCGTCCGGGCCGCGCGCATCGATCCGCGCCGCCGTGACGCCAAGCGTTCGCGCCGCCAGGCCGGTCGGATCGCCGATCACCAGCGCCGATTCCATCCGATGATCGATAAAGCCGAGCCGGTCCTCGATCTCGTCGGCCATCGCGCGAAACACGAAATCGGCCCCATCGGTCCCTTGCTGGCGCGCCACCGCTCGCCGCCACCGTGCAACGCGGCGCTGCCGGGAAAATATCTGCGGGACTCGTGCCGAAATCATCGCTGCCGCCCTGCCGCTCTTGCCAAGGCCATGCAAGCGCGGGCAGCATCGCCGGCATGGGGGCCGCTGCGATCCTGCGCGAATCCGTCGCTCCGCTGGTGGACCTGCTCTATCCGCCGCGCTGCCCCGTGTGCGGCGAGGGAATCGCGCAGCAGGATGGCCTGTGCGCGGCGTGCTGGGGCGAACTCGCCATTCCGGGCGAGCCCGCCTGCACCTTGTGCCAGCGACCGTTCGGCAGCGATGCGATGGTGGAGGGCGCCATTTGCGCCCCGTGCCTCGCCCGGCCGCCGCGGCACGATGGGATCGCGGCGGGGACGATCTACAACGACACGGCGCGCAAGCTGGTGCTCGCATTCAAGCACGGCCGGCGTATCGCGCTCGCCCCGATGCTCGCCCGCCTCATCGCCGCGCGCCTGCCCGCACGCGAGGGCGAATGGCTGGTCGTGCCGGTACCCTTGCACCGCTGGCGGCTGTGGCGGCGCGGCTTCAATCAGGCGGCGCTGATCGCGCGCGAGCTGGCGCGGCTGACCGGGAGCCGGCTCGAGGTCGATGCGCTGGTGCGGCGCAAGCGCACGCCGATGCTGGGCGGCTTGGGGCGCAAAGCTCGCGCGCGTACGCTGGCCGGTGCGATCGTGATCGGCCCGCGCCACAACGCGCGGATGCGCGGCGCGAACGTCGTGCTCGTGGACGATGTGCTGACCAGCGGCGCGACCAGCGCGGCGTGCGTCGCCGCGCTGAAACGCGCGGGTGCCGCGCGCGTGATCGTCGCGTGCTTTTCGCGGGTGCTGGACGAGGCGGATGAACTGGGGAGGGGACCGGATAACGAAACGCCCGGAGCCGAAGCTCCGGGCGCCACGTGACGAAAATCAAAGGACCCACCCGAAGGCACCACCCGAAGGTGGAAGCGGCCAAACCCCCATCAGACCGCGGGATCCAATCCCTCAACGTTGCCGGAGGCGCCATCGCCCAACGACGGTTCGTCGCGCGGCGGGCAGCATCTCCGTTTCCCCTGAACCATGGCGCTCTTGCGGCACCGAAAGCCCGGCGGGCGACCTTTGCAGGCCACAACCGCTTCTTCCCATTTCATTTCGGTCGGTTAAAGCCGCATGTGTCCGAAGTGTCGATTTTGCGGCGCTGCTGTGGTTATCGTGCAACAAATCTATAGTCTGCGCGGCGATGTGCGCAGGAACGTTCGAAAGGCGCAAAGTTGACGGAACAATTCGCCCCCAAATTCGACTCCCGGGGATTGCTCACAGCCGTCGTCGTCGATGCCCGCGACGGCGCGGTGCGCATGGTGGCCTTCATGGATCGCGAGGCGTTGGCGCGGACCCGCGAGACCGGGCTGGCCCACTTCCATTCGCGCTCGCGCGGGGCGCTCTGGCTCAAGGGCGAGACTTCGGGCAACACGCTCGCGGTCGAGGAAATCCTCGTCGATTGCGACCAGGATGCGCTGGTGCTGCGATGCACTCCGCGCGGACCGACTTGCCACACCGGCGCCCGGAGTTGCTTCTTCCGCAAGCTCGACGGGGATCGCCTGGTCGCGCTCGGAGATTGACGTTAACGTAAGGGGTAGTAAAGTAGAGGCATGGCAGAACCCGCTCGCAAGCTTCCCGAAACGCATTCCGGCGCGCATCTCGAGCGCCCCGACAAGCATTCGCGGGAGCATTTCTCCATCTCCGATCTCACCTCGGAGTTCGACTGCACCGCGCGCGCACTGCGCTTTTACGAGGACGAAGGCCTGATCGCACCCAAGCGGGTCGGGCTGTCGCGGGTCTATTCGAAGCGCGACCGGGCGCGGCTGGCGTGGATCATGCGCG
>CAMPIA010000247.1 GCA_946886175.1 uncultured Altererythrobacter sp. | reverse complement strand
AAGACTACGGACTCTGACTCCGTCAATTGAGGTTCGAATCCTCACGGGGCATCCAGTTTTTTCCCGTCGTTTGCCATTTCGCCCGCGCTCTTCGAACCGATGCGATCGCCGCGTGCCGATTGAGTACAGACCCCAAGCCGCCCATGCAGCCTTTCGAACCCAGCCAGTTGCAACCCTCTTCGGTCATCGAGCGGCATCACCACACGCGCCCCTACGCGACGGTCATCCTCTCGGGGGCTTACGAGGAAGCGGGCGACGCCGGGCGGTTCGCGGTGGAGCCGGGGGACGCGCTCGTGCATGGGGCGTTCTCCGCCCATGTCGATCGCATATCGAGCCGCGCCGCCGCCGTGCTCGACCTGCCGCTGCCGTTCGGCGCGCTCACGCTCGCTCCGCGCGGGCGGATCGCTGACCCCGACGAGCTCGTCCGCCTTGCCGGGAAGGATCGCCGGTACGCTGTCCGACATTTTCTCGACGCCTTCCGGCCGGCGGATGCGGCGCCGGGCGACCTGGCCGACTGTCTGGCCGAGGCGCTGCGGGGCGACGAGCCGCCTGCGATCGGCGAATGGGCGGCCGCGGCGGGGCGGACGAGAGAGCATGTCTCGCGCGCGTTCGGCAGGCTCTACGGTGCGTCGCCCGCCCGCTATCGGTGCGAAGCGCGCGCGCGACGGGCGTGGCGGACGATCGTGAGCGACGACACGAGCCTCGCCGCGGTCGCGGCCGACGCGGGTTTCGCCGACCAGGCGCACATGGCGCGGGCGATCAGGGATCTGACCGGCTCGCCCCCGAGCGAGTGGCGCAAGTGGAAACCGACGAACTTTCCCGACCGCCGAGTGTGAGCGCATCACATTCGTTCAAGACAGCTCGCGGCCGCAATGGTGAAGAGCGCGCATGACCCGAACCACCGCCGCTCAGCCCCTTGTATCGCTCTACGACTTCCGGTTCCGCCTCTGGCCGATCCTGCTCGCCGCCGTGCTGATGCAGGGCATCCTCACAGCGGGACAGGGAATCGCGAAATGGCTCTACAAGAGCGGCCCTGCCGCGTGGGACGGCCATGTTGCGATCTACCTGCTCCTCGCTATCGGCTTCCAGGCGCTGCTCGCACTGGGCGGCATCCTGATCATGAAGCGCATGCTGCCCGAAGCCGACGCGCACCTCCGCCGGCCGCCGGGGCGCTCCTATGTCGGCATAGCGCTCGCGATCGGCGTCGGCATGGGACTGATAATGCTGGTCGCCGACTATTGGCCGGCGCTGCTGAGTCAGACGCCGCCGACAACCCGCTACTCCACGTCGCCGCTCGACTCGGCTGGATTTCTCCTCGGAATGCTGACCACCGGCCTCGCGGAAGAGACCATCTTTCGCGGGCTTCTCGTGGGCCTTCTCGCCGTATTGGTGCCGGGGCGGCTCCGCATCGGTCCGCTCGATCTTCCGGTCGCCGCCTATATCGTCGCGTTGCTGTTCGCTCTGGCGCACTGGAAATCGTTCGTGGTGAGCCCCTTCCACCAGGCGCTCGCCCAGCAGAGCTATGCCTTTGCCTGGGGCCTGACCTACGTCTGGCTCATGGAACGTTCGAAAAGCCTGCTCGCCCCCATCGTCGCGCACGGGCTGGGCAATTTCACCGAGGTCGGCATCATCATCCTGCTCGTTGCGGTCTGGGCCTGACCACGCGCTTCGCCCCGCGGGCGGGAATGCAGCTCAGGCGGTAGCCAGCCGTGCCCGCGTCTGTTTGCGGGAGGCGGCGAGGATCGAGAGGGCAACGTAGAGCGCCAGGCCGAGCCAGAAGATCGCCGCGAACGGCGCCTCGTTCCCGATCGTCGCGCGCGCCAGCACGGTCGCGGCGAGCGCCACCGGCGTCCCCCAGACCGCGCCGTTCCACGCCGCGCGCAGTTTCGGTTCGGCAAGGCCCCGGCGCGCGCGCTTGCCGAGCCAGATATAGGTGCCGGTCGCCGCCACCGCGGTAAGCGCCAGGCCGAACACGGCGTAGAGCAGCTTGACCGGCAGCCCCCCGAAGTTGCCGAAGTGGAGCCGGTAGTTGGACGCCGCCGCCTGCTTGCCCAGATCCCCGTCGGCGAGGCCGGCGGTGCCGTGGAAGTTCCCCGCGCTGTCGAACGCATAGTATTCGCCGAAGATCAGCCGCCGCGGATGTTCGGCGACGACCTGGACATGCTGGCCGGCGGTGCCCGGTTCGTGCACGGTAACGAAGGCGATCCGCGCTTCGGGATGGTTCGCCTCCATGTAGTGCAGCGCTTTCGCGACGTTGGGCAGCGGGGCCGGGGTGGAATCGGGTTCGCCTTCCTCGCCCCAGATCGTGGCGTAGAGCGCTTCGATATCGCCATCGTAGAACTGCGCCGCGGCAGCGTATCCCGCCACCGTGCCCAGGCCGATCACCGCGCCGGTCAGCGCGATTGCGATGCCGAAAGGCAGCGTCCAGACGCTGAGGCGGTTGTGCCAGTCGGCCAGCGCCACCCCGCCGCTGTGCCGCGTGCGCAGCCGGAACGCGTCGCGGAAGATCTTCGGATGCGCGACCACGCCCGAGATCGAGAGCGCGAGCATCAGCATTCCCAGAATACCGACGAGAGTGATGCCGACCAGGCCCTGCGCGACCGGGATGTTGAGGGTGTAGTGCAGGCCGTAGAGGAAGTTTGACCATTCGATGTCCTCCGCCCCGGCCAGGTTCCCTTGCGCGTCGATGTGGAAGGCTTCGGTGTCGGTGATCACCCGCGTCGTCGGGAGTTCCTCCAGCGGCATGTCGACATAGAAATGCGTCGTCGGCGGCTCGCCGGTCTGGCGCGCCAGCATCGCCTCCATCCCGCGCTGGACCGCCTCGGGGGCGATCTCGGTCATCTGCGGCGGCGAGCCGGCTTCGACCCGCTGCCACTCTTCGTAGAACACCAGCAGCGTGCCGCTCAGGCACACGATGTAAAGCAGCGCGCCGGCGAGCAGCCCGATCGCCGCGTGGGCCGAGAGCGAGCGCTTCA
>CAMPIA010000246.1 GCA_946886175.1 uncultured Altererythrobacter sp. | reverse complement strand
CTCTTGCCACAAAGAGATATCTTTCATGCGAACCTTCCCCGAAATCTTGCGGCCTGTCGCCGAGTGCGGGCACCCTAACGCCAGATTTTTCCATGTGAAGCTTTAGTTTCAGGCGAAACCGCGGATTTCCGCAGGGGAAACGCCAGCGCCGGGAACCTTGCGCGCCGCGCTGTATTATGTCACTGAAGCACCTTGCCGCGCCGGCGAATGCCCGCCTGGCGCAAGGACCCAGTGGAATGACCCAGCAAAGCCGCCCGGTGTATCTCAAGCTGCGCGACCAGATCGCGGCGGCGATAATCGAGGGCGTCTATCCCGAAGGCGAAATGCTGCCCTCTGTGCGCGCGTTCGCCGCCGAGCAGGGCGCCAACCCGTTGACCGTGGCGAAGGCCTACCAGCAGTTCCAGAGCGACGGGCTGGTCGAGGTCCAGCGCGGGGTCGGGATGTACGTCGTGCCCGGCGCGGCGGAGAAGCTGCGCCGCAGCGAGCGCGAGCAGTTCCTGGCCAGCGAATGGCCCGAGCTCAGGGCGCGCCTCGCCCGCCTGGGGATCGAGCCGGCCGACCTGCTCGCCTGCGGCTGACCGCGCTCGCCGTGCAATCGGCGCGGCGGCGATTGCGCGGTTGGGCCGCTTCTGGCATTGGCATCATGTGGCGTTGGCGCCGTCAGGGGTCGCGCATGCCGCCGCACGTCGGCGCAATGGAAATCTGGGGTCTTCGAGGCGATCGCCGCGCGCTATCGAATAATCGCAGGCCGGGAGAAACGAGAATGATTAGATCCGAGCTGCTGCAGGCCCTGGCCAAGGACAACCCCGAGTTACGCGCCGAGGAGGTCGAGCAGGTGGTCGACATCTTCTTCGACGAGATCGCCACCCGCCTGACCGAGGGCGGCCGGGTCGAACTGCGCGGCTTCGGCGCTTTCTCCACCCGCGAGCGCCAGGCGCGCACCGGGCGCAACCCGCGCACCGGCGAGGCGGTCGACGTGCCGGCCAAGCGGGTCCCCTATTTCAAGCCGGGCAAGGAAATGCGCGAGCGCCTCAATACCGATTGACCGGCGCTCTTCCCGAACCGGACTTTTCGGCCGTGCGGGCGTGGCGGAATGGTAGACGCCGGGGACTTAAAATCCCCTGAGCCTTGCTCGTGCGGGTTCGAGTCCCGCCGCCCGCACCATCGGCGCTTCATTAGCACCGTATTTACCCCTATATCCTTACTAGCTATTTGCAGACGAGCCGTCGGCAAACCGGCGGACGGCGGCGTTGGCGCGCCGCCGCGCTCGAAAGGCGGATTATGGAGCACAGTCGGAGCGACGCTCAGCCGAGCGAGCCCGGGTCGGCCGAGGATCGGGCCGCCCCGCGTTTCACGCTGCTGATTCGCGCCGCCAAGCTGGTCGCGCCGCAGGGCCAGTTCGTCTGCGTTATCCGCGACGTGTCCGCGACGGGCGTCAGCCTGCGCGGCTTCCATCCGCTGCCCGCCAGCGAACCGCTGGCGGTCGAGCTCCAGTCGGGCGAGCGTCACGCGGTCGAGCGGGTCTGGGAACGCGGGATGGATTCGGGTTACCGCTTTCACGAACCGGTCGAGGTGACCCACCTGATTTCCGAATCGGGCGATTATCCGCGGCGCCAGGTGCGGGTCGATATCGACAAGACGGTGTACGTCCGGTCCACCGGCCAGACGATCGAGGCGCGCCTCACCAATCTCTCGCAGCAAGGCGCGCGGATCGAATGCCCTTATCTGCTCGCGATCGGCCAGCCCCTGCGCCTGATTGCCGACGACCTGCCGGACATCTCGGCCAAAGTGCGCTGGCGCGAAGGACGGCGCTTCGGCCTCGTGTTCGACACGACCTTCAACTTGCGCGAACTGGCCTTGCTGGTCGCCGGGTTGCAGTGCCCCGAACTGTTGCGCGAACAGCCGCACGGGCTCGGCTGACCGGCGCATCGGGCAAGGCGAAGCCTAGCTCGGGCGGAAGTCCATCGCCGCCCCGTTCATGCAATAGCGCTTCCCCGTCGGTTCGGGCCCGTCGTCGAAGACATGGCCCAGATGCCCGCCGCAATCGGCGCAGAGCACTTCGGTGCGCGGATAGCCGATCTTGAAATCGGTCTGGGTCGCGATGCCGCCCGCCAGCGGCTTCCAGAAGCTGGGCCAGCCGGTCCCGCTGTCGAACTTGGTCTTCGAGGAATAGAGCGCGTTGCCGCACCCGGCGCAGACGAAGGTTCCGGCGCGCTTCTCGTCGTCGAGTGGCGAGGAAAAGGCCCGCTCGGTGCCCGCGTCGCGCAGGATGCGATATTCGGCCGAAGTCAGCCGCTCGCGCCATTGGGCATCGCTGAGCTTGACCTTCCAGTCGCGCGCCTCGGCTCGGCCGCCGCAAGCGGCCAGCGCGAGACTGACGCCGCCAAGCCCGATCAGACGCAGCGTGGCGCGGCGGTCGGCGATCGTGACGGGTATGGACATGGCGCTGCTCCTGCGCGCTTCACCCTGAACGCCGACGGAACGGTAACGCGGCGCGTCGGGACAGCGGTTAGAATTCGGTGACCTCCACCTCGAGCTTGCGGAACCCGTGGACGAAGTTGGCGCGCACCCGCTCGACATCGCCCGCGACGTGCACCCGCAAGCGGCGCGCATGCATTTCCTCGAGCAAGACGCGCAGCTGCAGCTCCGCCAGCCGCGCGCCGACGCAGCGGTGGATGCCGTAGCCGAAGGAGAGGTTGCGCCGCGCGTTGTCGCGCTCGATATCGAGCGTGTCGGGATGCTCGAAGACTTCCTCGTCGCGATTGGCCGAAAGATACCACAGCACCATCTTGTCGCCCTTCTTCACCGCCTCGCCGAACAGTTCGGTATCCTCGGTGCAGGTGCGGCGCATATGCGCGAGCGGGGTCTGGTAGCGCAGGCATTCCTGCACCGCGTTGGGGATCAGCTCGGGTCGCTCCTCGAACAGTTTGCGCTGGTCGGGGAACTTGTCGAACGCGTGGACGATGCCGCTCATCGTGTTGC
>CAMPIA010000245.1 GCA_946886175.1 uncultured Altererythrobacter sp. | reverse complement strand
TCTCGCGGGTCGAGTTGCGGCTTTCCGAACCGCCGCGCAGGATCACCGCGTTGCCCGACTTGAGGCAGAGCGCGCTGGCGTCGGCGCCGACGTTGGGGCGCGATTCGTAGATCATGCCGATGACGCCGATGGGCACCGCGACGCGCTCGATCCGGAGGCCGTTGGGCCGGTCGAACTGCGCGAGCTGGCGGCCGACCGGGTCGGGCAGCTCGGCGATTTCCTCGAGCGCGCTGGCCATGCCCTCGATGCGGTCTTCGGTGAGGCGCAGACGGTCGACGAAACTGTCGGGCTTCGTGCCCTCGACACTCGCGACATCGGCCGCGTTCGCCTCGATCAGCGCGGGCGCGCCTTCGCGCAGCGCCTTCGCGGCTTCACGCAAGGCGGTGTTCTTCGCCTCGGTGCTCGCGGCGAGCAGTGCGCGCGCGGCGGTGCGGGCGCGGCTGCCGAGTTCGTGGATATGGATCTGCGGGTCGAGCGTGTGGTCGTTCATGATGTCCTCGTGTTCGTTCGTGTGAAGGCGGGAGCCAGCGCGAAGTCAGCGCAGCTCGACCGCCCGTTCGTAAGCCGCCTGAAGCGTAGCACGCATCAGGCGCGAAAGCTCGTCATCGCCGTTGAGCGCGCCGAGCCCGGCAGCGGTGGTTCCGCCTTTGCTGGTGACCGATTCGCGCAAGCTGCCGAGATCGGGTGCGCCGTCCTCCAGCGCCATCGCGATCGTGCCGGCCATCGTGCCGAGCACCATCGTGCGGGCCTCCTCGCGAGTGAAGCCGAGCTCCTCGGCGGCGACGACGTAAGCGCGCGCGATCTCGAACACATAGCCGGGGCCCGAGCCCGCGACCGCGGTGACTCGGTCGAGTCGGTCCTCGCTGTCGACCGCGATCACCTCGCCCGCCCGCTCCATCAGTGCGCGGGCATGGGCGAGCTGCGCGGGATCGGCGTCCGGCGCGGCGTACAATCCGCTCACCCCCTGGCCGACCGCGGCGGGCAGGTTGGGCATGACGCGAACGACCGGCGCGCCATCCATCGCCCCCGCGATCCGCTCGGCCGAACAGCCGGCGGCGATCGAGAGCGCATAGCCGTGGGACCGAAGGCGGTGCGCATGGCCGGGAAGCACGTCGTCGATCATCTGCGGCTTGATCGCGACGATCACCACATCGAAGCGCGCTTCGCCCAGATCCGCCGCATCGGCGACGAGCCGCGCTCCGGCCGGCGCCGCATCGAGCGCGGGATCGACAATGGTGAAGTTCTCGCCGCCCGCCATCCAGTGGTCGAGCAATGCACCACCCATCTTGCCGCAGCCGATCATAAGTATGTCGTTGAAATTCAAACCTAACCCTCATGAACAATAAATAAAGTCGTCGGCATGCGCCGGTCGGGCGCGCAACAGTACGCGAAAAGCCCGGCAACCTCTATGTCGCGAACTTTTTCCAGGCGTCCGGTTGTGCGCTGCACAAGAGCCACCTAGATAGCGTGCGGCAATTTTCAAGGAGTGAATTATTACCGCCGTGGCTGATACTCGAAACATCGTCGTCAAGATCGGTTCCGCGCTACTCGCGAATTCGGACCTCCTCACCCCGCGCTTCGGCTTCATCCAGCGCCTGCTGGAAGATGTCGCGCGGCTGCGCAGCGAAGGGCACAACGTGATCCTGTGCTCATCGGGCGCGGTCGCGCTCGGGCTCAAGATCGTGGGTGAGACGCCGGAAACCGCCGGGGTCAGCGACAAGCAGGCGGCGGCCGCGTGCGGGATGCCGCTGCTGCTCAACGCCTACAAGCAGGTCGGCCACGAATACGGGTTCGAGATCGCGCAGGTTCTGCTGACGCTGAGCGACTTCGAGCACCACCGCCGCTTTCTCAACACGCGCAACACCGTGCATCGGCTGCTCGAGGCGGGTGTGGTGCCGATCGTGAACGAGAACGATTCGATCACCACCGAGGAAATCCGCGTCGGCGACAACGACCGGCTTGCGGCGAAAGTGGCGCAGATGGTGGGCGCGAAGGATTTCGTCATCCTCACCTGCGTCGAGGGTCTCTACGACCGCAATCCCGACGAGCCCGGTGCGCAACTGGTCGAGGAAGTTGACGATGTCGGCCAGTATATGGCGGCGACGATCGGCAAGAGCGCGCTCGGCACCGGCGGCATGACCACCAAGCTCAAGGCAGCGAACATGGCGCAGGAGGCCGGCTGCACGACCTATATCGCCAATGGCGAGCACGAGCGCCCGCTGTCGATGGTGCTCAATGGCGAACGCCGCTGCACCAAGTGCCTGCCGCATCCCAGCCCGCTTTCGGGCAAGGACAGCTGGATCGCCAATCGCCTGCAGATGGCGGGCAGCGTCGAGGTGTCGAAGGAATTGGCCGACGCGCTGGCGGCGGAGAAGCGCTCGATCCAGCGCGAGGACATCGTCGCGATGGACGGCGATTTCACCCGCGGCGACGTGCTCCACCTCTACGACAGCGAAGGGGTCGAGCGCGCCCGCGGGCTGAGCGACTTCACCTCGGAAGAGCTGCGGGTGATGATCGTCAACCCCGACGCCCCGGCTGAACAACTGCTCGGCTACAAGACCAAGGGCGAGGTCATCCGCGCGAACAATCTGGTGATGCTCGACAACCGCCACCTGCTGTGGGACGCCCCGCCGGGAATGGCTTCGGCTTAGGGGCACTGCGCGGGGCGCACAGTTGCTCCGGATTTGATTCACACCAAGACACTAAGACACGAAGATGTTTCGCGTCACGCAGTGACGCACTCGTCCCGCACCCGGACGTCCGGGGCATCGGCGGATGAAGGAGTGCGGCTTTGCCGCGGGCGCACCATCTTTGTGCCTTCGTGCCTTAGTGTGAGAATAAAGTGCTGCGCCGCCGCCGGGACTATGCGGCCGGCCGGGCGAAAGCGTTTCGGATGCGCCGGTCTGGAACGCGTCACGTAGCCGAACTCTCAGTCGGCCGACATCCCACCAACTTCACTTGGCGTTCAGCGAGGGCGGGGCTATAGGGCCGGGC
>CAMPIA010000244.1 GCA_946886175.1 uncultured Altererythrobacter sp. | reverse complement strand
GCGCCCATGTAGATCACGCAGGGCAGGCCGAAGCGCGCGCAGACGGTGGCGGTGGCGACGCCGTGCTGGCCCGCGCCGGTCTCCGCGATGATCCGCGTCTTGCCCATCCGCATCGCGAGCAGGATCTGCCCGATGCAGTTGTTGATCTTGTGCGCGCCGGTGTGGTTCAATTCGTCGCGCTTGAACCAGACCTGCGCCCCGCCGAGCGCCTCGGTCAGCCGCTCGGCGAAATAGAGCGGGCTGGGGCGGCCGACATAGTGTTCGAGCAGGTCGTCGAACTGCGCCTTGAACGCCGGATCGGCCTGCGCCGCGCGGTATTCGCGCTCCAGATCGAGCACCAGCGGCATCAGCGTTTCGGCGACGTAGCGGCCGCCGTAATCGCCGAAGTGCCCGCGTTCGTCGGGCATCGTGCGGTAGGAGTTGGGAGTATTCGCCATCCCGGCCCCAATGCCGTTCATGCCGCGCGGAGTCGAGACACGATAGGTTGGGCGGCGCGCATCCCGCCTTGAGTCCGCGGGCTAGCCGCGGGCGGCGGCGCAGAAGGCGGCGATCCTGGCCACGTCCTTGACGCCGGGTGCGCTTTCGACCCCCGAGGAGGTATCGACCAGCGGCGCGCCGGTCAGCCGGATCGCCTCGGCGACGTTGGCGGGGGTGAGCCCCCCGGCGAGGCCCCAGGGCAGCGTGCCGCGATGGCCGGCGAGCAGCGACCAGTCGAACCTGAGGCCCATGCCGCCGGGCCGGTCGGCCCCTTTCGGCGTGCGGGCATCGAACAGGATCAGGTCGGCCGCCTCGCGGTAAGCCTCGGCGCGCGCGATATCGGCGGCGGAGGAAACCGCGATCACCTTCCACACCGGCAGTCCGAACCGGGCGCGCATCGCGGCCGCGCGGGCCGGAGTCTCGTCGCCGTGCAGCTGGATCGCGTCGAGCGCGCCCGCCGCCACGCCTTCGGCCAACAGCGCATCGTCGGGATCGACGAACAGCCCGACCTTGCCGATCCTTCCGTCCGCTCGCGTCGCCAGTTCGCGCGCCACCGAACTCGAAAGATTGCGCGGCGAGGGCGGGAAGAACACCAGCCCGCACCAGTCCGCCCGCGCCGCGATCGCGGCATCGAGCGCATCGGGCGCGGTCAGTCCGCAGATCTTGACCTGGGGCATCGCGCTCAGGCGTTCTGGACGAGCCGCAGCAGCGTGCCGTCGGGATCGACCAGGTAGGCGATGTCGAGCCCGCTGGCCTCGCGCCGTGGCGGCGTCAGGCGCGGCTGGCCCGCGTGCGCCTCGCCGATACCCGCCGCGCGGCATGCCTCGACGAAACCCGGCATGTCGTCGAGCCGCAGGCAGCAGCCGAACGAACTCGCCAGCGGATCGAGGTCGGGATAAGGGAAGAACTCGAGCTGCACCTCGCCCCGGCGCAGGATCATCCAGCCATCGTCGCGCCAGCCCCGCTCGAAGCCGAGCTTGCCGTAGAATTCCTCGGTCGCATCGAAGCTGCGCGCGGGAAGATTGGGGGTGGCGCGATCGGGCATCGCCGGGGCGCTAGAGCGTCGCCTCGATCGCTCGCGCGGCTGCGACCGGGTCGTCGGCGCGGCTGATCGGGCGGCCGACCACGAGCACGCTGGCGCCGTCGTCGCGCGCCTGGCGCGGGGTGACGACGCGCTTCTGGTCGCCCGCGCCGTTGCCCGGCAGGCGCAGGCCGGGGACGACGAAGAAACCGTCCTTCCACTGGTCGCGCACCGCGCCGACCTCGCGCCCCGAGCAGACGATCCCGTCGAGCCCGGCGAGTTCGGCCAGTTCGGCGAGCCGCATGACCTGTTCGTGTGCATCGCCGCGCACGCCCGTGCGTTCGAGATCGCGGTCGTCCATGCTGGTGAGCATCGTCACCGCGACGACTTTGGTGCCGTTCGACGCGGCCGCCTTGGCGTCCTCCATCATCGCGCGTCCGCCGCTGGCGTGGACGGTGACGATCGCGGGTTCGAGCATGTGGATCGCCTGCATCGCCGCGGCGACGGTGTTGGGAATGTCGTGCAACTTGAGATCGAGGAACACCGGCAGGCCGAGATGCGCGATCTCGTGCACCCCGTGGTGGCCGTGGGCGCAGAAGAATTCGAGGCCGAGCTTTATGCCGCCGACATGCGCCTTGACTTTGCCGGCCAGCGCCTTGGCCGCGTCGAGCTGCGGCAGGTCGAGCGCGAGATAGACCGGATTGCTCATGCGGGATCTTTGGGCCGGTCCGGATCGTCGGGCGTGAGCGGCGGGCCGACCGGGCGATGCTCTTCGACCGGGTCGGGATGCGCGGCGGACGCGGGCCGCTCCTCCGCCACCGGCATCGGCGGCGGGGGTGTCTCGGTGTTGGCGACTGCGGTGCGATGCGCGGTCTCGAGCGAGCTGATCCGACGGTGGAGCCGCCATTTCGAGCCCTGATACAGCAGCCACATCGGCAGCAGGCCGAGCAGGAAGGAGACGATGACCAGCGCCGGGATCTTGGTTTCTAGCACCAGCCCCTGCCAGATTTTCACTTCCACCGGCGTCCAGTTGAAAGCGGAGAACACCAGCAGCGCGGCCAGCAGCAGCACCCAGACGATCGTTCTTACGACTTGCATGTTCAGTCTCGCTCCCCGTCGTTGTGGGTCCGGACCCTAATCGCGAAGGCAATCCAAGGGAAGAACCTAACCGAACACGCGGTCGAACACGCGGTCGACCTGCTTGAAGTGGTAATCCAGGTCGAACTTCTCCTCGAGCTGAGCATGGCTCAGCGCGGCGGTGACTTCGCCGTCGGCCTTGAGCAGCTCAAGCAGCGACAGCGCCCCGTCCGATTCCCACACCTTCATCGCGTTGCGCTGGACGATGGCGTAGGCGTTCTCGCGGCTGACCCCGGCCTGGGTCAGCGCCAGCAGCACACGCTGCGAGTGGACGAGGCCGCCCATGCGGTCGAGGTTCTTCTGCATGCGCTCGGGATAGACCAGCAGCTTGTCGATCACCCCGGTCAGCCGCGCGAGCGCGA
>CAMPIA010000243.1 GCA_946886175.1 uncultured Altererythrobacter sp. | reverse complement strand
ACCTGCTCGGCCCCGATCAGGTGCGCGAGCTGCTCGACATGGTGCGCGAACGCAATGCGCAGCTGATCGAGACGATCACCCCACAGCCGCTCTCGCTCGCAGCGATCACGCGCCTGCTGCGCGCGCTGCTGTCCGACGGCATTTCGCTCGCCCATCCGATCCCGGTGCTGTCGAGCCTGTCGCAGGCGGCGCAGCAGACCACCGATCACGAGCGGCTGGTCGATATGCTGCGCGCCGATCTCGGCCCGATGCTGGTCGGCAGCCTGTGCCCGCCCGATCAGCGCCTGCCGGTCATCACGCTTGCCGCCGAGCTCGAGGAGATGGTGGTCGGCGGATTGCAGGACCCGACCAGCGGAAACGTCGTCATCGAGCCCGATCTCGCGCGCTCGATCGGCGAACGCATCGCCGCGATCCTCGCCGAGCGCCCGGTGGGCGCCGGCGCCCCCGCGCTGATCGTGCAGCCGCGCGCGCGCCGTCCGCTCGCCGGGCTGCTCAAGCTGCGCGCGCCGGGCTGCGCGGTGCTTTCGATCAACGAATTGCCCGTCTCGCAGCCGATCGAGGTCATCGCGGTGGTGGGCGGAGAGAGCGCCACCGCGCCGCAAGTCGCGCAGCTCGCGCCGGACGACGATACCAACCAGGAGGCGATGGCCGCATGAAGCTCGACCATTCGCAGTTTTCCGCCGCGGAGGCCTATCGCGGCAATGTCGGCCAGCGTGTGACGCGGTTCCTGCCGATGGTGCGCAAGCTCGCCTGGCACCTGTCGGGCAGCGGCGGGCCGACGATCGACGTCGAGGACCTGATGCAGGCCGGCCTCGTCGCGCTTACCGAATGCGCGCAGAAACACGATTCGCCGAGCGAGGACGGCTTCGCCGCCTACGCCAAACTGCGCGTGCGCGGGGCGATGGTCGATCTGCTGCGCAACGCTTCGCCCGATGCGCGCGGCGCGCGCGGCAAGCGGCGAATGATCGAACAAATGAGGACGAAGCTCCGCGCCGAACACGGCCGCGAGCCTTCGGTCGGCGAACTCGCGGAAGGGCTCGGGATGACGGTGAAGGATTATCTCCAGTTCGAAGGCGAGCTGATCGAGACGCGCGTCGCCCCGATCGACGAATGCTACTCGGAAACCGACCTGGCCTTCGCCTCGGCCGAACCCGACGCCGAGCGGCAGGTGCTCCAGCAGGAGGACCGCGAAAACCTGATCGACGCGATCGCCTCGCTCGGCGAACGTCACCAGCTGGTGATCCAGCTCTATTTCGTCGAGGAACTCAACTTGTCGGAGATCGCAGCGGTGCTTTCGGTCAGCGTGCCGCGCGTGCACCAGCTCAAGGCGGCGGCGCTGGCGCAGATGCGCAAGGCGCTGGAACCCGCCGGGTGATTTGACAACCGCGCCGGGCCGGGCGACACGTTCCGCCCGATGCACCCGAGGTCGTGGATAGTCGTGGCACTGATACTGCTGGCGGCGCTATGGCACCGACCCGCGGCCGCGCAGGAATCGCTTCCCACCATCGCGCTCGAAGCCGGAGAGGACGCGCCGCCGGTCGCGCCCTATGTTCGCTATTCGAAAGGCCTGGGACCGGTCGGCGCGCTGTCGGCCGCGCAAGTTCTGGCCGCGCCGATGGAGCCGATCGCGGGGCGCGCGGTGCATTTCGGCCCCCCCGGCGAACGCACCGCGGTCGCGCTCAAGTTGCGCAATGCCGGCGACGAGGCGGGCAGCTGGATTCTCACCACCGGGCGCGGTTCGCTGAGCTACTTCCGTCTGTACGAACTCGCGAGCGACCGGCTCGTGCTGCGGGTCGACGGAACCGATCCGGCGGCGGCGAGCGAAAATCTGCGGACCTATCAGGCGTTCAGCACCGAGCTGGTCCTCGAGCCCGGGCAGGAGAAGACGATCGTGATCGACTTCCTGTCCGACAATTCGACTTACATGCCGCTCAGGATCGAGACTTACGGCACCTTCTTCGAGGATCGGCGCACGAACATCGCGATGGTCGCGGGCGTGGTGCTCGGGGTCGGGGTGCTGATCTTCGTGAACTTCCTGTTCTTCTCGGTCACCGGCTATCGCGAGTTCGCCTGGCTCGCGCTGGCGCAGGCGTTCTTCGCGCTCAACACGATCCATGCGGAGGGGTACATCACGATCTTCTTCCTCGCCGACAGCCCCCTGCTCGGGCTGGGGATCGAGGATGCGATCAAATGCGCCTTCGCCGCGGCGATGGCGCAGTTCGCCCGCAGCTTCGTGCGCACCGACGAACTTTTTCCGCGGCGCGACTTCGTGCTGAAGCTGCTGATCGTCGCGAGCCTGGTGACGATCGCGCTTCAGGCGGGCCTCGCGCTTTACGAACCGGCGTTCCGAAAGGCGCTCCATGCGATAACCTGGGTCATCACCGTCGGCGTTGCGCTGTTCCTGCCGTTCGTGGGGTTTGCCGCGATGCGCCGGATCGGCCGCCAGCTATGGCCGCTGCTGGTCGGCTGGGGCAGTCTGGCGCTGTTCATCGTTTACGCCGCGATCGCCTCGATGGGGGTGTTCACCTGGCTGCCGATCAACTGGCACCTGGCGGGCCCGGTCGGCCTGTTCGAATCGCTGATGGTGACGCTCGCGCTCGGCCTCAACCTGCGCAAGATACAGACCGACAAGCGCGAGGCCGACACGAACTACGCCCGTTCGATGGCCGAGCGGCTGGAGATCAGCGAGAGCGCCAAGAAACTGGCCGAGGAGAAGGCCTTCGCGATTGCGACGGTCAACAGCCAGAACGCCCTGCTCCATGCCTCGGGCCACGACAGCCGCCAGGTGATCCTCGCGCTCAACAGCGCGGTCGACGTGCTCGAGCGGGGCGATCATGCCGAGGAGAACCGCGAGTTGGCGCAGATTCTGCGCAGCTCGGCCGACTATCTCAACGAGATCGCAGCGACCACGATGTCGGGCGCGGCGCTGGTCGCTAGCGAATCGGGCTTCCTCGCGCTCAGCGCGTTCAAGGGCGGCGCGCTGGTCGAGCCGCTGACGATG
>CAMPIA010000242.1 GCA_946886175.1 uncultured Altererythrobacter sp. | reverse complement strand
TCCTCTACGGCTACGTCCGCGACGAACCGCTCGAGACCTGCCTGCGCCGCGGCGCCATCGCGGCGTGCGAGATCATCTCGCACTACGGCGCCCGGCCCGAAGCGGACTTGCGCAAGGTGATGGCCGACAAGCTGGGCTGAGGGGTTGCGCATGGCTTTGCAGCTAACCTGCCACTGCGGCGCCGTCCGCCTCGAGGTCGCCCCGCGGCCCGATTTCGTCAACGAATGCAACTGCTCGCTGTGTAGCAAGACCGGCGCGTGGTGGGCCTATCTTGACCCGGCCGGGGTTGCGGCCGAGGGCGAGACGCACGGCTATCGCCGCAGCGACAAGGCCGATCCGGGCGCGGACATCCGCTTCTGCCCGACGTGCGGCGTCACCACCCACTTCGTCCTGACCGAAAGCGCGGTGGCGCGCCACGGCAACACCATGATGGGCGTCAACATGCGGCTGGCCGACGAAGCCGATCTCGCAGGCATCGAGCTGCGCTACCCCGACGGCCGAGCCTGGTCGGGCGAAGGGGAGTTCGGGCATGTGCGCGAGGCGCGGGTTCTGGGCGAGGGTTGAAGGGACTAGCCATCGCTAGCCGCGAGGCTGGCTGGCGGTCGCAGTGGATCGGCGGACGCCATTGCGACATATCGTCGCTCGGCTTGGGCCTTTCGTCAAAAGGAGCACGTGTGCGCATACCGATAATCCTGGCTGCGGCGTGCGGCATCGCCGCTGTCTGCGCTGCCCCTGTTGCTGCGGAGGAGCGATCCGTGATCGACGGACGCTTCGATATCGGCGCACGGGAAATGCGGCTTGCCTGCAGCGGCGCCGGAGAACCGACCGTGGTCATCGACGCCGGAATGGGGACGGCGCCGGTCGAAGATCCGGGCTGGCAACGCATTGCCGCGCAAGTTTCGCCGGTTACCCGCGTGTGCCTGGTCGACAGGGCCGGCCTGGGCGGAAGCGATCCGGCGCCGACAGGTCCGCGCACCAGCCTCGATGCCGCGCGCGACCTGCACGCCGTGCTGGCGAAGGCCGGGGAGCAGGGCCCGTTCCTTCTCGTCGGCCATTCGATTGGCGGGCTCCACGCTCAGGTGTTCGCGGCGCAGTATCCGGCCGACACGGCAGGGATGGTGCTCGTTTCGTCGACGCATCCCGACCAGATCCCGACATGGCTCGCGCTGCTGCCGCCTGCCGCGGAGGGGGAAGAGGGGGCGCTCACCGAAGTCCGCGCGTTCCTCACCAGTATGGAAGCCGATCCAACGAGGAACGAGGAGCGCCTGGACATGAAGGCGAGCGCCGCCCAGGCGCACCAACTCGTCTCGCTCGGGAACAAGCCCGTCATCGTGGCGACTCACAGCCCGCGTTTTCGCATGGTGCCAGGTCTGTCGGAGCCGATCGCGGTGAGGCTGGAAGAGGCCACGCAGCGAATGCAGCGCAAGTTCCTTTCGCTCTCGTCCAACGCCCACCAGAACGTTGCCGAGCGCGCCGGCCACGGTCTGCCGCACGAGGCACCGGCGTTCGTCGTCGAGAACATCCTGCAGGGCGTTGCCGCTGCGCGCAGTCGATAGCTTCGCCAGCGGAAGCGCCGGAGGATGGGCGAGCGGGGCGCGGACATCCGCTTCTGCTCGTGCGAGATGCGCGGGTTCTGGGTGGGGGTTGCGAGGTGAGTCGGCTGGTGTAATTGCTGAATTCGAAAGGAAGTTTCCGTTCGTAATTGGGCTGGATCTTGCATCGATGAAATGAAAAGAACAGCAATCCAATTTAAATGATTGCTCGATAAAAAAATGACATGGGTTTATCGGTTCGCCCCATTTTCCGCACATTATTGGCAGCGCAACTCATGTGCGCTGCGAGCACCGCCACGGCCTGTATCGATATCGTCCCGTTTGAGATCAACGATATACGTCATGCCGATTTGGTATTTAACGGAACATTGGTCGATTATCGTGTTGCCGAAGGTCCGAAGAGCTATTCCCTCAACAAGTATGGCTTGCTCACCTTCCGCGTCGATACGGTGATCAAGGGAAAGCCACCGCGAACGGTCCAGCTATATTGGTGGAATTCCACGTTCTCACTTCCGGAGACCATGGACGTGGGCGAGCGCTTGATCGTCGCTGCGATCGATTCGGGAAAGCGTCTCCCTCTTCGGGGAGCCAGTGGTTACGTGCAGAGCAGCATGCGGCCGGATTTGCAGCAGGTGTTGCAGGCCCCGTGCTCGGTGCCGTTCCTGCTACCGTACGCCGAGCCGAGCGCCGCAAACGTCGTGAAAGTCCTGCGCGGTCAAGAGGCGGGAGACTACAATTATTTCGGTTCGGACGAGTCGAAGGACGAGCCGGAGGAGCAGGCGGAAGCGAACGATTCGGAGAGTCCGGCCTGGCGGATAGCTGCGCTTGCATTTGCGCTCTGCTTCATGGGATTCCTGTTGATCTGGTCCCGAGATGGGGGCAATCGAAGGTCGCGTAGCTAACGTTCGCAATTGCGGTCATCGGCCCAGCAGTCCGCTCTCAACTTCGCAACCACCGTCGCAACCATCGTCTCCCCGGACTTGATCCGGGGTCCCGCTGTTTGCTGGCGTGCGCTCGAAGAAGTGGGACCCCGGGTCAGGCCCGGGGTGACGGGATGGGGATGAGAGGGCGCAGGGACGTCGGGTTCAGTGGCTCTTGCGCTCCCGCTCCACCTCGCGCCAGCCGATGTCGCGGCGGGAGAAGCCGGTGGGGAAGGCGATGGCGTCGACGGCCGCGTAGGCGGCGGCCTGGGCTTCGGTGACGTTCGCGCCCATGGCGGTGACGCCCAAGACGCGGCCGCCGTTTGCGACCAGCGTTTCGCCGTCCAGTTTCGTGCCGGCGTGGAAGACCTTGGCGCCGTTCGCTTCCGCATCGCCGAGGTCGATCGTGCCGTCTTTCTCGGGCGTGCCGGGATAGCCGCCAGCCGCCATCACCACGGTCAGCGCGGTCTTGGGCGAGCGCTGGACCGGGTCGCAGGTTCCGAGGCGGTTCTCGGCGCAGGCGAGCATCAG
>CAMPIA010000241.1 GCA_946886175.1 uncultured Altererythrobacter sp. | reverse complement strand
CCGCCTGCGCCGCCTGCGTCTCGGTCAGCGCGTTGAACAGCGTGGACTTGCCGACATTGGGCAGCCCGACGATCCCGCAACGAAAACCCATTTCTCAACCTTCTCGATAATGCCGTGGCAGCCCCCTAGGGCCTCGCTCGCCACAGCGCCAGTGCCCCCGGTCGGTGCCAGCTCAATGACCCACGGTGCCCAGCGTGGTGAAGGGCTTGTCGAACGATCCGAAGCGGTCGACCATCGTCGCGCTCGCCGCGTTGAGGCCGACGATCTGCACTGCCTTTCCTTTGCGTTCGAGCCGGGCGGCGATCTTGTCGAGGATGCCGGTAGCCGAGATGTCCCAGAAATGAGCGTCGGTCAGATCGATAACCACCTGTGGGGCCGCGTCGTCGTAAAGAACGTCGCGTTCGACGCGGTCGACCGAAGCGAAGAAGACCTGGCCGGTCACGACGTAAGTGCGGGTGCCGCCATCCGGAGAGACATGGGTCGTCACCTGCATTAGGCGGCGCACCTTGTAGGCGAAGAAGATGCCCGACAGCAGCACACCCGCGGCCACGCCCTGCGCGAGATCGTGGGTCCATACGACCACGACCACGGTCGCGAGCATGACCACGGTCGAAGGCCAGGGATGATGCCGGATGTTGCCGATCGAGCCCCAGGCGAAGGTGCCGATCGACACCATGATCATCACCGCCACCAGCGCCGGCATCGGCACTTGCGCGACCAGCGGGCCGAGCACGACGCACAGGATCAGCAATGCCACACCTGCGACCAGCGTCGACAGTCGCGTTCGGCCACCCGACTTCACGTTGATGACCGACTGGCCGATCATCGCGCAACCGCCCATGCCGCCGAGCAGGCCGGTAACGAAGTTGGCCACGCCCTGGCCGCCGACTTCGCGCTTCTTGTCGCTGCCGGTGTCGGTCAGATCGTCGACGATCTGCGCGGTCAGCAGCGATTCGAGCAGCCCGACCGCCGCCATCGTCAGCGAATAGGGGGCTATGATGCGCAGAGTCTCGAAGGTCAGCGGCACGTCGGGCAGCGCGAAATGGGGGAGCGCGCTGGGGAGCGATCCCATCTGGCCCACCGTATGCACGTCGACGCCCAGGCCGATCGAGATCACCGACAGGACCACGATGGCGATCAGCGGAGAGGGCACCGCGGTGGTGATCCGCGGCAGGAGATAGATGATTGCGAGACCGCCCGCGACCAGCGCGTAAGTCACCGGCGTGACGCCGATGAGCTGCGGCAGCTGGGCCATGAAGATGAGGATCGCCAGTGCGTTGACGAACCCGGTCACTACCGAACGCGATACGAAGCGCATCAGCAGGTCGAGCCGCAGGAACGCCGCCAGCACCTGGAATACGCCCATGAGCAGGGTCGCCGCGAAAAGATAGTCGACGCCGTGCTCGCGCACTAGCGGCACGACCACCACCGCCACCGCAGCTGTGGCGGCGGAGACCATCGCCGGTCGTCCGCCGGTGAAGGCGATGATAGTGGCGATGGAAAAGGAGGCATAGAGGCCGACGCTGGGATCGACCCCGGCGATCAGCGCGAAGCCGATCGCCTCGGGAATCAGCGCGAGCGCCACAACGAGCCCGGCGAGCGCATCGTTGCGGGGGTTCGACAGCCAGCGCTGCCGAAACGAGGATGTAGGTGTCATGTTTGCGGTTCAGTCGTCGATGGCGGCAGCCGCGCCGGCGTCGCGTTCGCGAGCGGAGCAGTTCGGGCTACCTTGGTTGTCCGGGGGATAGGCGCCCGGCCGAGCCACCCGCATCGCGGGTCCGATTGAAGGCCGGCGCTTTAGCTGCGCCCGCGTCGTTTCGCAAGTGCAGCATTGTGCGCGGGCCTACTCCGTTTGCTGGCGCAGCGCGACGTCGCTCATGAAGCGGGCGTCGTTGCCCTTCGCGAGCCATTCGGCCTCGGCGCCGATCGCGGCGAGCATGTCGGTCAGGTCGTCGATTTCGGCCTTGGCGTAGTTGCCGAGCACGTGGCCGGTCACGCGGTCCTTGTGCCCCGGGTGGCCGATGCCGATGCGCACGCGGCGGAAATCGGGGCCTCCCAGTTCCTGAACGTGCTGGTTGATCGAGCGCAACCCGTTGTGCCCGGCGAGCCCGCCGCCGACGCGCGCCTTGACCTTGAACGGCGCGAGGTCGAGCTCGTCGTGAAACACCGTCAGATCCTCGACCCCCAGCTTGTAGAAGCGCAGCGCCTCGCCGACGCTGCGGCCGCTGTGGTTCATGAACGTCGCGGGCTTGAGCAGCAGCACCTTCTCGCCGCCGATACGGCCTTCCTGCACCCAGCCGGAGAACTTCTTCTGCACCGGGCCGAAATCGTGCATCTCCGCGAGCACGTCGCAGGCCATGAAGCCGACGTTGTGGCGGTGGAGCGCGTACTGCGGTCCGGGATTCCCGAGGCCAGCCCAAATCTGCATGGGCGCGCTCTAGGAGCGGGGCGCGAGGGCGGCAATCCGTGAGACAAATCTTTCGACACCCTCCCACCGTCACCCTGAACTTGTTTCAGGTTCCATTTCGCCCCACGCGGCTCAGGTCGAAGAGGCGCGATCGATGCTGAAACGAGTTCACCAGGACGGGGAACAGGGTGGACGAAGGCCTACTTGTTCAGCCGCCCTTCGATCAGCCCGTCCACCAGCGAGGGATCGGCCAGCGTCGAGGTGTCACCCAGCGCGCCGTAGTCGTTCTCGGCGATCTTGCGCAGGATGCGGCGCATGATCTTGCCGCTGCGGGTCTTGGGCAGGGCCGGAGTGAAGTGCAGGTGATCGGGTGTGGCGATCGGGCCGATTTCCTTGCGCACCCACTGGCGCAGTTCGGCGCTGAGATCGTCCGACGGTTCCTCGCCCGCGTTGAGCGTGACGTAGCAGTAGATCCCCTGGCCCCTGATGTCGTGCGGAAAGCCGACCACCGCCGCTTCGGCGACTTTGGGGTGGAGCACCAGCGCGCTCTCGACCTCGGCGGTGCCCATGCGGTGGCCCGAGACGTTGATGACGTCGTCGACCCGGCCGGT
>CAMPIA010000240.1 GCA_946886175.1 uncultured Altererythrobacter sp. | reverse complement strand
TGCCGCGCGTGTCGGTGCCCTGGATCTGGCCGCGGCGGCTGTTGAGGTCGCCGATGACGTCGCCGAGATAGTCGTCGGGCGTCACCACTTCCACCTTCATGATCGGCTCGAGCAGCTTGATGCCGGCCTTCTGGGCGGCTTCGCGCATCGCGCCGCGCCCGGTGATCTCGAAGGCCACCGTGCTCGAGTCGACGTCGTGGTACTTGCCGTCGATCAGCTCGATGGTGAAGTCGATGATCGGGAAGCCGACCAGGTAGCCGCTTTCCGCCTGCTCGCGCATGCCCTTCTCGACCGAGGGAATGTACTCGCGGGGGATGTTGCCGCCCTTGATGTTGTCTTCGAAGATCACGCCCTGGCCGCGTTCGCCGGGGATCACGCGAACCTTCGCCTCGCCGAACTGGCCCGAACCACCCGACTGCTTCTTGTGGGTGTAGGTGACTTCGACTTCCTTGGCGAGCGACTCGCGGTACGCCACCTGCGGCGCGCCGACGTTGGCCTCGACCTTGAACTCGCGCTTCATGCGATCGACCAGGATGTCGAGGTGAAGCTCGCCCATGCCCTTGATGATCGTCTGGCCGCTTTCGTGGTCGGTCGTGACGCGGAACGACGGATCCTCCTGCGCCAGGCGATTGAGCGCGACGCCCATCTTCTCCTGGTCGGCCTTGGTCTTGGGTTCGACGCTCAGCTCGATCACCGGCTCGGGGAATTCCATCCGCTCGAGGATGATCGGATGCGCCGGATCGCACAGCGTGTCCCCGGTCGTTGTGTCCTTCATGCCGGCAAGCGCGACGATGTCGCCCGCGAACGCTTCATCGATGTCCTCGCGGTTGTTCGAGTGCATCAGCAGCATGCGGCCGATCTTTTCCTTCTTGTCCTTCACCGAGTTCAGGACCTGGCCCTTGGCCAGCTTGCCCGAATAGATGCGGGTGAAGGTCAGCGAGCCGACGAACGGATCGTTCATGATCTTGAACGCCAGCGCGGAGAACGGCGCATCGTCGCTCGACGGACGCGTCTGCTCTTCGTCGCTGTCGGGCAGCACGCCCTTGATCGCCGGAACGTCGAGCGGCGACGGCATGTAATCGACCACCGCGTCGAGCAGGGGCTGCACGCCCTTGTTCTTGAACGCCGAGCCGCACAGCACCGGCACGAAGGCGCGCGCCATCGTGCCCTTGCGGATCAGCCGCTTGAGCGTCGCAGCGTCGGGGATGTCGCCTTCGAGGTAGCTTTCCATGACATCGTCGTCCTGCTCGACGACGGTCTCGATCAGCTTCTCGCGGTATTCGGCGGTCTTGTCGGCCATATCTTCGGGAACATCGACGTAGCTGAAGCTCGCGCCGAGGCTTTCGTCTTCCCACACGATGCCGCGGTTGTTCACCAGGTCGACCACGCCCTTGAGTCCGCCTTCCATGCCGATCGGCAGGTAGAGCACCAGCGGGTTGGCGCCGAGGCGATCGATGATCGACTGCACGCAGTAGTAGAAATCGGCGCCGGTACGGTCGAGCTTGTTGATGAAGCACATGCGCGGCACGCCGTACTTGTCGGCCTGGCGCCACACGGTTTCCGACTGCGGCTCCACGCCCGCGACGCCGTCGAAGACCGCGACCGCGCCGTCGAGCACGCGCAGCGAACGCTCGACTTCGATCGTGAAGTCGACGTGGCCGGGGGTGTCGATGATGTTGATGCGGTGCTTGGGGCCCTCGCCGTCCTCGGCCTGCCAGAAAGTGGTCGTGGCGGCCGAGGTGATGGTGATCCCGCGCTCCTGCTCCTGCTCCATCCAGTCCATCGTCGCGGCGCCGTCGTGGACTTCGCCGATCTTGTAGGACTTGCCGGTGTAGTAGAGGATACGCTCGGTCGTGGTGGTCTTGCCGGCATCGATGTGCGCCATGATGCCGATGTTGCGATAGCGCTCCAGCGGATAGTCGCGGGCCATGTGGATTTCCTCGGGTTCGGGGCGTGGTCGCGCCCCATATAGTTAACTGTATGACCGGTTGAAGTCCTTCGAGACGGGCTCTCGACTTCGGCCTTCGCGGCCTCCGCCCGATCCTTCCTCAGGATGGGCGGAGGCTGTTCCGGCGCCGGACCGCGGTTACCAGCGGTAGTGGCTGAACGCGCGGTTGGCGTCGGCCATGCGGTGGCTGTCTTCGCGCTTCTTGACCGCGTTGCCGCGATTGTTGGCCGCATCCATCAACTCGCCCGAGAGGCGCGCCGACATGGTGGTCTCGGCGCGGCCGCGCGCGGCGGTGATGAGCCAGCGGATCGCGAGCGCCTGGGCACGCTCGGGGCGAACCTCGACCGGCACCTGGTAGGTCGCACCGCCGACGCGCCGCGAACGGACCTCGACGGCCGGCTTGATGTTGTTCAGCGCATCGTGGAACAGCGCGATCGGATCGGCCTTGGCCTTGGCCTCGACCGTCTCGAGGGCGCCATAGACGATGCGCTCGGCGGCGCTCTTCTTGCCGTCGTACATGAGGTTGTTCATGAACTTCGACAGCACCTGATCTCCGAACTTCGGATCAGGCAGGATTTCCCGCTTCTCGGGACGACGACGACGTGACATCGGATATTCTCCTGTCGGCCCTTTCCCCTTTACCGTCACCCTGAACTTGTTTCAGGGCCCATTTCTCGGCTTGGGGCGGACCTATCAAATCAATTGCGAACTCAGACCGTTCGGAGCCATGGATCCTGAAACGAGTTCAGGATGACCTGACGCCTTCGGCAGTCAGGTCACTTCGGACGCTTGGCGCCGTACTTCGAGCGGCTCTGCTTGCGGTCCTTCACGCCCTGCGTGTCGAGCACGCCGCGCAGCACATGGTAGCGCACGCCGGGAAGGTCGCGCACGCGGCCGCCGCGGATCAGCACGACCGAGTGCTCCTGCAGGTTGTGCCCCTCGCCGGGGATGTAGGAGATGACCTCGCGCTGGTTGGTCAGGCGGACCTTGGCCACCTTGCGCAGCGCCGAGTTCGGCTTCTTCGGGGTCGTCGTATAGACGCGCGTGCAGACGCCGCGCTTCTGCGGGTTCTGCTCCATCGCAGGGACCTTGGACTTGG
>CAMPIA010000239.1 GCA_946886175.1 uncultured Altererythrobacter sp. | reverse complement strand
GGCTGGCGCCCCAGGTGAAACCGCCGCCCATCGCCTCGAACATGACCAGATCGCCAGGCTTGATTCGCCCGTCCTTCACCCCGGCGTCGAACGCCAGCGGGACCGAGGCGGCCGAAGTGTTCGCGTGGCGATCGACCGTCACGATCACCTTTTCCGGCGGAAGCCCGAGCTTGCGCGCGGTCGCATCGAGAATACGCGCGTTGGCCTGGTGCGGCACGACCCAGTCGAGATCGTCGGGCGTAAAACCCGCTTCCGCCAGCGTCGCCTCGAGCACCGAAGCGAGGTTGACGACGGCATGGCGGAACACCTCGCGCCCGCGCATCCGCAGCTTGCCGACGGTCTGCGTGGTCGACGGACCGCCGTCGACATAGAGCAGTTCGTTATGCTCGCCGTCGGCGTGGAGCCTGGTGGCGAGCACGCCGGGGCCATCCTCGGCGACATCCCGCGCTTCGAGCACGATCGCGCCCGCGCCGTCGCCGAACAGCACGCAAGTCGTCCGGTCTTCCCAGTCGAGGATACGGCTGAAAGTCTCCGCGCCGATCACCAGCGCGCGCTTGCCCATGCCGGTGCGCAGCATCGAATCGGCGCTCGCCAGCGCGTAGAGGAAGCCCGAGCACACAGCGGCCACGTCGAACGCGATTCCGCCGTTGCAGCCGAGCGCGTGCTGGACGATCGTGGCGGTGGCGGGAAAGGTCTGGTCGGGCGTGGCGGTGGCGAGCACGATCAGATCGATGTCCTTCGCCTCGATACCCGCCGCCTCGAGCGCCTTGCGCGAAGCCTCGATCGCGAGCGTCGACGTGGTCTCGTCGGGCTCGGCGATATAGCGCTGGCGGATGCCGGTGCGCTCGACGATCCATTCGTCGCTGGTGTCGACGCGCTCGGCGAGATCGGCGTTGCTCACCGCGGTGCGCGGGAGCGCCGAACCGCTGCCGGTCACGACCGAGCGGATCATTTCGCCTCGCCATGCGCGTGCGTGACGCGCAGCCGCGCTTCGCCCAGCGCGGCGAGATCGGTGCTGATGCGGTGGGTGAGCTCGTCCTCGAGCAGGCGCGCGGCGACCGCCACCGCATTGGCGACACCCGCCGCGTTGGCGCTGCCGTGGCTCTTTACCACCACCCCGTTGAGGCCGAGAAAAACCGCGCCGTTGTGGTTGTTCGGATCGAGGTGATGGCGCAGCAACTCGGTCGCGGGGCGCGAGACGAGGAAGCCGATCTTCGATCGCAGCGAGCTGGTGAAGGCGCTGCGCAGCAAGTCGGTGACGAAGCGCGCCGTGCCCTCGATCGCCTTCAATGCGATATTGCCCGAGAACCCGTCGGTGACCACCACATCGACTTCGCCGCGGTTGATCTTGTCGCTTTCGACGAACCCGTCGAACGAGAGCGCGAGCCCGGTCGCGGCCTGAAGCTGCGCGGCGGCGATGCGCAGCGCGTCGGTGCCCTTGGTCTCTTCGGTACCGATGTTGAGCAGGCGCACGCGCGGCTCCGCGAGCCCGGTGACGATGCGCGAATAGGCCGCGCCCATGATCGCGAACTGAACGAGGTTGCGCGCATCGGCCTCGGTATTGGCGCCGAGATCGAGCATGATGACGTCGCTGTCGCCGAGCGTGGGCATGAGCGCGGCGAGCGCGGGCCGGTCGATCCCCGGCAAGGTGCGCAGCGCGAGCTTGCTCATCGCCATCAGCGCGCCGGTGTTGCCCGCGCTGACCGCGGCGCCGGCGTCGCCCTTCTTCACCGCGCCGACCGCGAGGCCCATCGAAGTGGTTCTGGCGCGGCGGAGCGCCTGTGTCGGCTTCTCGTCGCCGCCGACGACATCCTCGCAATGGAGAATTTCGGACGCGCCGCGCATCCCCGGGTGCGTGTCGAGCGCGGCCTCGATCCGTGCCTGATCGCCGACGAGCAGGAACTTGAACTGGTCGTGCCGGCGCCGGGCCAGCGCCGCGCCCTCGACCATGACGCGCACGCCTTCGTCGCCGCCCATCGCGTCGACGGCGATACGCGGCAGACTCATGGCGCTCTCCGGCTAGTTTCGATGTCGGTCAGAGACCGACGGCGATGACTTCGCGACCGTTATAATGCCCGCACTGCATGCACAGGTTGTGCGGCCGCTTGAGTTCGCCGCAGTTCGAGCATTCGTGGAACGCCTCGACCTTGAGCGAATCGTGCGAGCGGCGATTGCCGCGGCGGTGAGGCGATACTTTTCTCTTGGGGACAGCCATTGCGGCACCTGTTCCAGTAAATTCCGAGTGTTGCGGGCCGCTCTAGGCCAAGGTCCGGCAACGCACAAGCGCGCGCCTGTCAATGGACCCGGCCATGGCGGGAAGGCGCGCGCTATAGCGCATATTTCCACCGTTGCAAGCGGTGTAGCCACCCCCTAGCACGGGGCGATCCAGGGCGAAGGGAAACGCGCATGATACTTGCTGTCACACTCACCACCGCGGCAGCGGCGGTGATCGTCAATCTATGGCTCGGCCTGCGCATCGGCGCGCTGCGGCGCGCGCACGGCGTCAGCGTCGGCGACGGAGGGATCGAGGCGCTCCAGCGGCGGATGCGCGCGCAACTCAATTTCGCGGAGAACGTGCCGATCGTGCTGGTGCTGATCGCAGCGCTGGAGCTTGCGGGAATCGGCGAAACCTGGCTCGCCTATGTCGCCGGCGCGTTCATCCTCGCGCGGGTGGCGCACGGCTTCGGGATGGACGGCGGCAAGGCCCAGACCGGGCGGATGATCGGCGTGCTGGTGACGCTCGGCGTGCAGCTATTCCTTGCCGGGGTCGCGATCGGGGTGGTGCTGCGGGTGATCTAGGACCGACCGGCCTCTATGCCCCGTCATTGCGCGCCGCGCCGCCTGCGGCGGCTCGCAAGGACGGAGGAGGGAAGCCTTAGACCCCGTTAGCCCAGCGCCTGGTCGCTCACGAATGCGTTCGTCTTGCGTTCGCGACCGAAAGTGCTGGTCGGGCCGTGGCCGGGGATGAAGGTGACGTCCTCCCCCAGCGGCCAGAGCTTGCCCCTGATCGCGTCGATCAGGTCCTGGTGGTTGCCCATCGGGAAGTCGGTGCGGCCGAT
>CAMPIA010000238.1 GCA_946886175.1 uncultured Altererythrobacter sp. | reverse complement strand
CCCTTGGTAAGGGTGAGGTCGGGAGTTCAATCCTCCCCAGCAGCACCATTCTTGCTTTTTTGCTTTTCGCGCGCCCATCCGGGCGCGCGTCCTCGCGGCCATTCCTCCCTTCGGTCGGGCCGCTGCGGGCGGCCGGTCGGCCTTGCGGTCCCTGCGGGACCGGACCAGCGCGCCGCAGCCCTGGCTGGGAATGGTTCGGGCTGCGACCAGCAGCCCGCAAGCGCGAACGCGCGCCGGCAGCGACCGAAGGGAGCGAGGATAGCCAAGGCCGCGGATGCGGCCGCCGGCGCTTGAGGCGCAAGCAAAAAACTCCCATGTAAACTACCATGGACGAAAGCGACCAACTCACCGCGCTCCACCCGAACCACGTCAAGGTTCTGCGCGTGGCGACGCTGATCGGCGCAATTCCCTTCGTCATCGGCTCGCTGGTGCTCGAATTCCTCGACCTGCTGCCGACCGGCGTTTTCATCGTGCCGGTCGTTCTCGCCGCCGCTCTCGTCATCGCCCGCGCGCCGCTGCGGCGCTATGCGGCGCGGGGATACGTCATGGGCGATGACCGGCTGCGCGTCGTTCGCGGGGTGTTGTTCCGATCGGACACCGTGGTGCCGTTCGGCAGGGTCCAGCACATCGACGTCGACCAGGGGCCGCTCGAACGCGCCTACGGCCTCGCCACGCTGACGCTGCACACCGCGGGCAACCACAACGCCTCGGTTTCGCTGCCCGGCCTCGCCGACGCGGATGCGCGCCTGATGCGCGAGACGATCCGCGCGCGCATCAGGCGCGACACGATGTGAGCGAGCCGGCCGCGCCCCGCGACCCGAGCCTTGCCCCGGCCGCCTCCGAAGGCGAGGAGCGGCGGACCGAGCCGGTCGGCATGATCGTGCGCGCGCTCGCGGGCCTGCGCCAGCTCGTCCCCGCGCTGATCGCGCTGGTCTTCGTGCTGCGCGACCAGGGGGCGTGGATGCTCGCCGCGCTGCCGCTTGCGCTGGCGGTGGTCGGGCTAAGCGCGTTCGTCTCCTGGCTCCAGTGGCGGCGCTTCACCTATCGTGTTGGCGCGGAGGATATCCGCGTCGAGAGCGGGGTGCTGAGCCGCGCCGCGCGTTCGGTGCCCTACGAACGGATTCAGGACGTCAGCCTCGAACAGGGTCTGCTCGCGCGGCTGTTCGGGCTGGTCGAAGTGCGCTTCGAAACGGGCGCGGGCGGCAAGGACGAGCTCAAGCTGACCTACCTGCGCCAAGCCGAAGGCGAGCGGCTGCGCGAGGTCGTGCGCGCGCGCAAGGACGGTGCGGTCGCGACCTCGCCGTCGGAGGAAATCACGACCGGCGAACCGGCGCCGGACGTGCTCTTCGCGATGGGGCCGCGCCGGCTGCTTACCTTCGGCCTGTTCGAATTTTCGCTGGCGGTCGTTGCGGTTGCGGCGGGCGCGGTGCAGCAGTTCGATTTCCTCCTGCCGTTCGATCCGTGGGATTTCGACGAATGGCAGGCGCGGCTCGCCGGGCCGGGCGCGTGGCTGGCGCATCTGGGCCCGACCGCGCAAGTGGTCGGCGGCGTCTTTGCGGCGGGCTCGCTGATCGCGGTCGGCTTCGCTACGGGCGTGATCCGCACCGTGCTGCGCGACTGGGGCTTCGTGCTCGAACGGACCGCCAAGGGCTTCCGCCGCCGCCGGGGCCTGCTCACCCGCACCGACGTGGTCATGCCCGCGCACCGGGTGCAGGCGCTCAAGTTCCGCACCGGCTTCATCCGCCGCCGCTTCGGCTGGCACGGGCTGAAGTTCGTCAGCCTGGCGCAGGATGCGGGCGCGGCGAGCCACGATGTCGCGCCGTTCGCGAAGTGGCCCGAGCTTGCGCCGATCGCGCGCGCGGCGTCGTTCGCCATGCCCGCCGAGGATCTCGCCTGGCGGCGCGCGAGCGGCCGGGCGCGGATCGACAGCGCAATCTTCACGGGCGCTCTGATCGGCGCGATCGCCCTAGCGGTGCTCGTGGCGCTGGCCGCGACCGACGCCGCGAGCCCGCTCTTCGCGCTGATCCCGCTCGCCATCGCGGCGCCGCTGGCCGCGTGGCAGTGGTTTCTCTGGCGCTACGAACGGCACGCGCTCGACCAGGCGCAGCTCTATTCGCGGCGCGGCTGGCTCGCGCCGCGCACCGATGTCGCCAGCCGGATCAAGCTGCAATCGGCCGAGATCGCGCAAGGCCCGATCGCGCGCCGGCGCGGCTATGCAACGCTGAAGCTGGGGCTGGCGGGGGGCAAACTGGAGATCGGGGGCATTCCGCTCGAACGCGCCCGCGAACTGCGCGCGGCGGTGCTCGACAGCATCTGCGCGCAGGATTTCTCGCGTCTCAACTAGGGCCCCGGGCGCTCAGCTCGGGGTGGGCGCGAGCAGCTCGGTCCACTCGGGATGGCGGCGGAACTGCGCCTCGACGTAGGAGCATTGCGGCACGATCGTGAAACCCTCGGCCTTCGCGTCGGCGACCAGCGCCTCGACCAGCACCGCGGCGACCCCGCGCCCGCCGATTTCGGGTGGGACGAGCGTGTGATCGGCGATCCGCGCATTGC
This sequence comes from uncultured Altererythrobacter sp., assembly GCA_946886175.1. The sequence goes on along the minus strand of CAMPIA010000238.1, from coordinate 508 downwards.
CGCGCGCCTTCCAGGTCAGCCGCCCGACGTGATCGCTGCCGGGAATGTGCGCGCGATACTCGCCATGAGTGGTTTCATCGTGCCGAGTGATTTCGAGCCCTTCGACGGCCATCTGCCTTGCTCCTTCTTGCGCTGAACGCTGCGGCGGCTAGACGCGTTCCGCGATGATGTTTCTCTCCGACAACGCCGCCGCCGTCCATCCCAAAGTCTGGGAGGCGATGCGCGCCGCCGACACCCCCGATTCGCCCTACGACGGCGACGCGATCTCGCAGCGGCTGGACGAAGCGTTCTCGGCGCTGTTCGGGCGCGAGTGCGCGGCGATCTGGGTCGCGACCGGCACCGCGGCGAACTGCCTCGCGCTCGCCACCATGGTCCAGCCGCACGGCGGCGTGGTGTGCCACCGCGAGGCGCATATCGAGATGGACGAGGGCGGGGCCCCCGGCTTCTACCTCCATGGCGCCAAGCTGCTGCTGGCCGAGGGCGCGGGTGCGAAGCTCGACCCCGATGG